>JAYEHI010000044.1:0-15557 GCA_034659455.1 Campylobacterota bacterium
GTCATGAAGGTATGCTTTACTCTCTTCCATCACGTGAGATTATTGCAGACTCTATAGAGACTGTGATGAATGCCCACCAACTTGATGCCATGATTTGTATTCCTAACTGTGACAAGATTGTTCCAGGGATGATTATAGGTTCTCTTCGTGTAAATGTTCCTACTATCTTTGTTTCTGGTGGTCCAATGGCCGCTGGACATAAGGCTGATGGTACTCCTATTGATCTAGCTACTGCGTTTGAAGCAGTTGGTCAACATGCTGAAGGGAAGATGACTGACGAAGAGCTTTACGAGATAGAGTGTGAAGCTTGTCCATCGGGTGGTTCATGTTCAGGTATGTTTACTGCAAACTCTATGAATACACTTTGTGAAGCTATGGGTATTGCACTTCCTGGAAATGGTACAGTTTTAGCAATGACTCCAGAGCGTATAGAGATGGTTAAAACTGCAGCTAGACGTGTAGTAGAGCTTGCTAAGATGGAGAACAATGAAAAGTACAGATTTAAAAACATTCTAAATGAAAAAGCTGTACACAATGCATTTGTTGTTGATATGGCAATGGGTGGAAGTTCAAATACTGTTCTTCATATGTTAGCCATCGCTAAAGAGTCTGGTGTTGATTTTCAAATAGAGAATATTAATGCTATTGCTGAGAGAGTTTCTCATATAACTAAAATCTCTCCATCACTCTCAACTGTACATATGAAAGACATTGATGATGCAGGTGGTGTAAACGCCGTAATGAATGAAGTTTCTCGTAGGGGCGATGTTCTAAACCTTGATGCTTTAACTATTACTGGTGAAACACTGGGCGAGAGAATCAAAGACGCTAAGATTTTGGATGAAGAGATTATACATAAAAATGAGAATGCTTACTCCCCTGTTGGTGGACTCTCTATTCTTTTTGGTAACCTTGCTACCGAGGGTGCGGTTGTTAAAAGTGCAGGTATCGCGCCAAGTATGAGAGCATTTAAAGGTAAAGCAGTATGTTTTAACTCACAACCAGAGGCGTTAGTAGGAATCATGGGTCATAAAGTTAAGGCTGGTGATGTTGTTGTTATCCGGTACGAGGGACCAAAAGGTGGACCGGGTATGCAAGAGATGCTTGCTCCTACTTCACTCATCATGGGTATGGGTCTTGGTGAGTCTGTTGCTCTTATAACTGATGGACGTTTCTCGGGTGCTACTCGTGGTGCAAGTATTGGTCATGTTTCTCCAGAAGCAGCAGAGGGTGGACTTATAGCTCTTATCGAAGATGGTGATGAGATTGAGTTAGATGTTGATAAGCATCTACTTCGTTTAAATGTAGATGACGAAGAACTTCTAAGAAGAAAACATCACTACGTACCATACAAAAATGAAGTGAAGTCAAAATGGCTTAAGCGTTACCAGCTCTTAGTATCAAATGCATCAAACGGTGCAGTACTTAAAACTGAACTTTAAGAAGGAAGAGAACATTGAGTGCAATTGCAATAAAACATAATGATGAAATAGTAGACTTAGTAACTGCAGAAGCTAGAGGTATAGAGGGTGAAGAGATAGAGTTGGACAACTCAGAAGAGTCTTTAGATGTTCTTCGCCACTCAACTGCTCACCTTATGGCTCAAGCGATAAAATCACTCTACCCAGATGTGAAATTTTATGTAGGACCAACTGTTAAAGAGGGTTTTTATTATGACTTTAAAACTGAGTCTGAGATTGGTGAGGGTGATTTAAAGAAGATAGAAAAACAGATGCTTTCATTTGCTAAGAAAAAATATAAAATAGAGAAATATGAAATCTCTATGGATGAAGCGAAAGAGAAGTTCGCAGATGACCATTTAAAACTTGCCGTTATGGATAGAATTCCAGATGACAAGGTTTCTATCTATAAACAGGGTGAGTTTGAAGATTTATGTCGTGGACCTCACTTACCAAGTATAGGACTTATTCGTTACTTCAAGCTCACTAAGATAGCTGGTGCTTATCTTGGTGGAGATTCTAAGAACGAAATGTTGACTCGTATATACGGGATAGCATTTGCAGATAAAGAATCGCTAAAAGCACATATGGATATGTTAGCTGAAGCAGCAAAACGCGACCACAGAAAACTCGGAAACGAGATGAAACTTTTCACTTTCCGTGAAGAAGTTGGTGCAGGTTTTCCTATCTGGCTTCCAGCTGGTGGACGTCTTCGTGCTCGTTTAGAAAACTTACTTTTTAAAGCACACCGTAAACGTGGGTATGAGCCTGTTCGTGGTCCAGAGATGCTTAAAAGTGACTTATGGAAAACTTCAGGGCACTACCAAAACTATGGCGAAAATATGTACTTTACATCTATTGATGATGTAGAGTTTGGTGTAAAACCAATGAACTGTGTAGGTCATATTAAAGTTTACGAAGATGAACTTCATTCATACCGTGATCTGCCTATCAAGTATTTTGAGTATGGTGTTGTTCACCGTCATGAGTTTACGGGAGCACTTCATGGGCTTTTCCGTGTTCGTGAGTTTACTCAGGATGATGCTCATATCTTCTGTACAGTAGATCAAATAGAAGAGCAAATCATTGAAGTTGTAGACTTTGTTGATAAGCTTATGAGCACATTTGATTTCGAGTACAAAATGATGATCTCCACCAAACCTGAAAAAGCTGTTGGTGATGCAGAAGTTTGGGAAAAATCTGAAGCTGCACTTATCTCAGCAATGAAAGCACACAACTTGGATTATACGATAGATGAAGGTGGTGGAGCTTTTTATGGTCCTAAAATTGATATTAAAATTCTTGATGCGATTGGTCGTGAGTGGCAGTGTGGAACAATTCAGTTAGATAACAATCTTCCAGCGCGTTTTGAGTTGGAATACAACGGTGAAGATAATGAGAAAATCCAGCCTGTAATGATTCACCGTGCGATTCTTGGTTCATTTGAGCGTTTTATAGGTATCTTGACTGAACATTATGCTGGAGAGTTTCCAATGTTCGTAGCTCCTACACAGGTAGCAATCGTGCCAGTTGCAGACACACATAAAGATTATGCTAAGGAATTATCGGATAAACTTATTGACATTAATGCCGATAGTGAGATATATGCTAAAAATGATTCGTTAAACAAACGTATTCGTGTGGCAGAAAAAACTCGCGTTCCAATGATAGTCGTTATTGGGGATGAAGAGATTGAAAATAAAACTGTAGCGATTCGTGATAGACGAACTCGTGAGCAATATAATCTAAGCCAAGAGGAATTCCTTGCGCTTATACAAACTAAAGTAAATGAGGTAAATTTTTGAGTCAAAAGAAAAACCGCGTCATCATGAATGACGATATCCGTGCAACAGAGTTAAGATGTAATGTAGATGGAGCAGAATCATTAGGGATAATCTCTTTTGACGAAGCTATGGAAAAGGCTAATGAGTTAGGTCAAGACTTAGTCCTTATCGCTCCAGATGCAAAACCACCTGTTGCTAAGATTATGGATTACGGTAAGTTCAAATACCAAGAAGAGAAAAAACTTAAAGAGCAGCGTAAAAATCAAGTAAAAATCGTTGTAAAAGAGATTAAACTTTCTGTAAAAATCGCTGACAATGATATCGACTATAAAGTAAAACATGCAAGAGAATTTTTAGAAAAAGGTTTTCATGTTAAGTTTAGAGTGTTTTTACGTGGTCGTGAAATGGCTCATCCAGAAGCTGGAAAAGAGGTTTTACTTCGTGTTTGGCCAATGGTTGAAGATATCGGTGTGATGGAAAAACCACCTAAGTTTGAAGGGCGTTACTTTAACATGTACGTAACTCCACAAAAATAAAATAAGTCACAATAGCAACGTACTTGCTGCGTTGCTTCCTTCGTCACATACTATCGTATGCTTCCTCTCTCAGCCCTTGCAATTACATTACTCTTGTGATTATTTCCAATATAACTGAAAATTTAAATGCTGTTTTACAGATTCCAGCTTTGCTGTTTGCTTTTCATCTCTCGTCTTCCAAGTTGGTAGGCTTTATCAAGATCTTTAAAAGAGAACATATTTATCTCATTTAAATGTTCACTACTTAGGTAGTAGTCGCACTCATGGCGTTTAGCTAAGTTTGGTGATTGCCAGGCAATAAAAACAACCTTTTTTAACCAGCCTAGTAGAGAGGTCGGAGCTTTTTTGGTATGTGGATAGAGATTAACTCCGAGAATCTTGTAAGGATACTTCTTGAGTCTTTGGACTGGAAAGTTATCTATTACTCCTCCATCTATATATAAAACGCCATCTATTTTTTGTGGCTCAATAATAGGAGCGATTGCACATGAGGCAATAATGAACTCTACAAGTTTATCTCCGCTGTTGTGATACTCCGCTTCAGCTGTCTGTGTATTTGTTATTGCAATCTCAAGAGGAGTATCGAGCTCTTCAAATGATGGTTTATCTACAAGTTTAGAGATAATGGGATTTTTTATATCTATTGTATAGAGGAAACCACTCCCTAGTGAGAGCTTAAAAACCTTTTTGAACTCTTTAGATTTTAAGGTTTCTAAAATCTCTTGAGGAGTGTTTCCGCTTGCTAAAGAAGCTCCTATGAGAGCACCAATACTTGTGCCACTTATAGCCTTAATCTCGATGCCATACTCTTGGAGCATACTAATCACTCCAAGCTGGAAAGCACCTTTCGCTGCACCCCCTGAGAGGCATAGGCTTATCTCTCTAGGAAATTTATTATCTGCCATTGACCATCCAGTGTTTCAACAATAGCAGTACAACTCTCAACCCAATCTCCACAGTTTAGGTATGTAATGCCATCTATATCCCTCATCTCTGCCTTATGTATATGTCCACAAATAACCCCATCGTAGTTGTTACGTTTTGCATAAGTGGCGAGTATGCCCTCATAATCAGATATAAATGAAACAGAACTTTTGATACTATCTTTAGCATATCGTGAGAGAGACCAATACTTTTTTCTTCCAAAGGCTTTTCTTGTAAAGTTTACAACACCATTTAGGTGAAGAAGTAGGTCATATCCATAGTCACCTAAAACAGCCAACCACTTTTTAGTCATAGTGATAGAGTCAAAAAAGTCTCCATGAGTGACGAGAAACTTTCTGTTGTTTAGGTCAATATACTCAAGTTCGCTTTCAATCCTTAAGCGATCTCCTAATATAATAGGGATAAAGGGGCGTAAAAACTCATCATGATTCCCTGCTATAAAATATACATTGGTAGATTTTCTTGCCTTACGAAGAATTTTTTGAATCACATCTGAGTGAGACTGCTCCCATACAAACTTTCTTTTGATAGCCCAGCCATCTATAATATCACCTACAAGATAGAGGTTCTCTGAGTCGTAGTCTCGAATAAAGTCTAGTAATAATTCTGCTTTTGAAAACTTTGTACCAAGGTGTACATCAGATATAAAAATAGATCTTACTTTTATGGGTTCGCTCATTGGAAGATATAGCCTTTATAATTTTGAAAATTATAATAAAGCTATATTTCTAAATGATTACAGGAGGGAGTTATTGAGTTACTTGGCTTTTGAGTTTATCTTCTTCGATTGAGGCTGTTACATACTTGATAACTACAACATCTTCAGTCTCATTGATGTACCACTCTGCGATATTATCATTCTCTAGAGCATTAAGCTTTTGGAAATCTACGCTAGATTGAGGTATAAATAGATGAGAGTGTCTAAGTGGGTTTTGCAGCTTGAAGATAGTCCATATAAGCCATAAAACTATTATAGATGCGATAGTGATAGCGAATGTCTCTCTGTCGCTTATATCAAGATAGAGTCCAGCAAATGTTCCACCTAAAAATGTGAAGAAATATGCAGCAGAGTTTGATATACCGAGTGCTGCACCTTTTTGATGTACTTTTGCGAACTTAGATATCATTGACTGAACAAGTGGCTCCATCATGTTAAACGCGATGAAAAACGCTACGACGCCTACTACAAAAACTGTACTAGAAGTTGTAAATCCCATGATGACAAAAGAGGCTAAAAAGAGTACGATGGAGATTAAAAATATCTGCTTTGGAATGTTCTTTTTCTCCCCAAACACTGCAGCAGGACCCATAGCTATAAGACCGGCTATCATGGCTGGAACGTAAGCCATCCAGAGTTCAGATTTCTCCCAACCAAAACCGTACTGCTCTTTTGTTAGGATGATAGGAATAAGTACAAACGCCATAGTCATGAGACCTTTTTGCATGGCATTTATGATGATCATGTTTAGAAGGTTATTATCTTTTAAGATGTCAGAAGTTTTAGAGTTATTGTGGTAAATATGTTTGATTTTTGGTGGTGTTGGAACTTTTGCAAACAGAATCACAATCGCAATAACTGCTAAAGCTGTAGTGATTAAGAAAATAGTGCTGATACCAAAACTAGAAGCTACAACAGGACCAAGAGCCATAGCAAGTGCAAAGCTCATTGCGATAAAACCACCCATGATAGCCATCGCTTTACCACGAACTTCCTCTTCAACTAAGTCTGAAATCATCGCTGTAACAACAGAGCCTATAGCTCCTGCACCTTGTAAAAAGCGTCCTAGCATTAGAGAGTAGATGTCAGTTGAAAATGCACAGATAAGTGAACCTATGATAAAGATAATAAGTCCAAAAAGAATGGTTGGTTTTCTACCAAACTTGTCACTCATAGTTCCAAATGGAACTTGAAAAAGAGCCTGCGTGAGTGCATAACCACCAACAATTACACCAACTAAGAATCCAGTTGCATTTTCTAGCTCAAGTGCATATACTGATAAAACTGGTAAAACAAGAAATAGCCCTAAAAATCTTAGGAATAAAATGGAAGAGAGAGGAAGTACTTTTTTAAACATTTAAAGCCTTTATAGTATAATGGCGAGATTATAACGAAACATTATTATAGAAAAGAAAAGGGAAGAAAATTTGAAATTAGTTTTAGCTACATCTAATAAAGGCAAAGTAAGAGAGATAAAAGCCCTCTGTAGCGAGTATGAGGTTATACCATACTCGGAACTTATAGAGGGGTTTGAAATCATAGAAGATGGAGAAACCTTTAAAGAAAACGCACTTATAAAGGCAAGAGCGGTTTTTGAGAAGCTTAATGATGATAGTGTGATAGTCATAGCGGATGACAGCGGCATAAGTGTAGATGCACTTAATGGTGGACCGGGAATTTATAGTGCTAGGTACGCTGGTGAGAATGCAAACGATAAAGAGAACTTAAAAAGACTTATGGATGATATTAAAAGAACTGGAGTAGATAGCTCCCCCGCTTTTTATACGGCAGCTATAGCCATAGTGACTAAGACGAGTGAGAGAACGGTACACGGTTGGATGCATGGCACTGCATTAACCCAAGCACAAGGGGACGGAGGTTTTGGGTATGATCCTATGTTTATACCAGATGGTTATAATAAGAGTTTGGGTGAATTGGATGATGAGATAAAAAAGAGATTATCTCATCGTTCTCAAGCTTTAGGTCTTGCAAAGTTAGTGTTAAAAACTTTATAGTACTTTAACACTTAATCTACAAAACTTTTTTTCGAGTTTTGTTAAAAACATATGTAGATGGGTGTTATATCTGCTAAGTCTTTGCATGATATCTCCTTTAACATTGAATTGTTAAAAGAAGTAAAGCAATATCTATACCACTTACTAGTTGAAGATTAAAAGAAGTATGACTCCAAAAAGAATTCTATAGATACCAAACGCAACAAATGTAAACCTCTCTAAAAACTTCATAAAGAGCTTTATCGTGATAAATGCCACTATAAACGATACAACAAAACCTACACCTAATGTCATTAGGTTTGCATCGCTAAAATCTTTGTAGTGTTTAAGCAGGTCATAGACTGTAACAGCACTCATAACAGGCATAGCGAGAAGAAAACTAAATTCTGCACTCGCTTTTCTACTAAGGCCTATAAGAAGAGCTCCTACGATAGTAGAACCAGCTCTACTTGTTCCGGGTACAAGTGCAAAAACTTGAGCCCCTCCTATGATTAATGATTGTTTTAGTGTTATCTGCTCTACATCATCAATTAGTTTCTCTTCGTTTGTAAGACAAAACTTTTCGACTATTAAGAAAACAATACCACCTACTATAAACATAATGGCGACTATATTGACACTAAATAGCTCTTTTATCTGATCAGAGAATATAAAGCCAACTATGCCAATAGGTAAAAAAGATAAAAACACCTTTGTCCATAGGTCTATTTTTTTAATGCTAAATTTATCTTTATAGTTGAAAACAACAGCGAGTATGGCAGCAAACTGAATGATAACCTCATATGCTTTTGTGACTGAATTCTGATCTATTCCTAAAAACTGACTTGCTACTATCAAGTGTCCAGTGGAAGATATAGGCAAAAACTCAGTAAACCCCTCAATAACTCCTAAAATTATCGAATCAAATATAGTCATGCGATGTCCTTAATTGTAAAATGCGATTTTTTAACGATAATTTAAAGAAGTAATGTAAAATAATATGTTAAAATTTCTGCAAATAGCATTTTAGCATATAGAGGTAAAATATGAATTTATTAATAGTTGATGATAGTAAAATAGTTCGACGTGTTCTTACAAATACAATGACGCGTTATTTTAAACAGCCTGACTGGCAAGAGCTTAATCTGTTTGAAGCTGCCGATGGGAATGAAGCAATGGCAGTAATGAATAAAGAAAAAGTCGACATTATGTTACTTGATTGGAATATGCCCAATATGACGGGTCCAGAGGTTGTTGAAGCCGTTCGTGCTAACAAAGAATGGAATAAGACTCGTATTGTTATGGCGACTACAGAGGGCTCCAAAGCAAGTGTTTTAGAGATGATTAAAAAAGGGGCGAACGGCTATATGGTAAAACCTTTTCAAGAAGAAGCGATTTTTAAAACTATGGATACCATTACCGCTAGAATGCCAAAAGAGTAGGATAGTTTAAATATATTTCGATATAATACGAGGTTTTTATAAAAAGACATTTAAGATAAATGTCTTAATTTGTATGAAATATTAAATCTCGTAGGAATTTTATATGCTACTTTTTACACCTGGACCAACCCCCGTCCCACAAAACGTTAGAAATGCCATGAGTGATGAAACTATGCACCATCGTACTCCTGAGTTTGAAGCTATCTTTGAAAAAACTCGTAAACATCTTTTTAAGCTTTTGAAGAGTGATGAGGTAGTGATGCTAGCTTCAAGTGGAACTGGCGCTATGGAAGCTGCTGTAACAAATCTCTGTAAAAATACTCTTTTAAGTGTAAACTCTGGAAAGTTTGGTGAGCGTTTTGGGAAAATAGCAAAAGCACACAAGCTACAGAATGTTGAGCTGAAAAATGAGTGGGACACTCCAGTGAGTGTAGAAGCGATAGTAAACACCCTCAAAGAGAATCCTAATATCGATGCAATAGCGGTTCAGATTAGCGAGTCTGCCGGTGGACTTCGCCATCCAGTAGAAGAGTTAGCCAGAGCAGTTAAAGAGATTAACCCCTCTATAATGATTATAGCTGATGGCATTACTGCCGTTGGTGTTGAGCCAATAGACGTTAATAACATTGACTGCCTTATAGCTGGTAGCCAAAAAGCGCTTATGCTTCCGCCTGGTTTAGCAATTTTGGGTCTTTCAAACAAGGCTATAGAGAAAATTGATAGTGGGTTTGGATACTACTTTAACCTTGCAACTGAGGTATCAAAGCAACGTCAAAACACAACGGCTTGGACAGCTCCAACAACACTTATAATAGGTCTTTTAGAAGTTTTAGAGACTATAGAGAAAGATGGTGGAATTGAGAATCTTTATGCGAAAACTGCACTCAGAGCAGAGGGTGTCCGAGCGGCATTAAAATCAATCGGTCTACATATCTATCCAAAAACGGCGGCAAACTCCATGACGACTATAGATGATGCAAATGCTTCAGAGATAAGAAACTTACTGAAAACTGATTTTGGCGTAAACATAGCTGGCGGACAGGACCATCTAAAAGGAAAAATATTTAGAATTAATCAGATGGGTTTTATTGAAGATTATGAGATGGCTTGGGTGCTTAACGCGGTTGAGCTAACGCTTGCAAAACTTGGCCGTCGAGATTATGATGGAACAGCAAACAAAATTTTTAATGAGACTACTTTTGGACTAGGTAAATAATGATATTAGAACATGAGATTCCTAATGGCTCGAAGCTCTATTTTGGTGAATCGGCAAAAGTTAAACGCCATGTAGAAAATGTAGCAAGTGAAGTGCTTTATGCTAATGGTTTTGAAGAGATAGTTACGCCGATATTCTCTTACCACCAACATCTTAGTATAGCGAACGAAAGTAAGCTTATTCGTGTTAACGACAGTAAAAATAATGCACTTTCATTAAGAGCAGATTCTACTATAGATGTTGTTCGTATTATAGAGAAGCGTTTGGGAGTAAACACGAAACAAAAAAAATGGTTTTATATTCAGCCTATTGTTACATATCCTACGACTGAACAGTATCAGGTTGGCGTTGAGTTTATGGGCGAAAAGAGACTTTCGTCAGTCTTAACACTTGCTACTGAAATATTTGAAAAGCTAGAAGTAAAACCACTCACTCAAATATCAAATATCAAAATACCTGAATTACTGGTAGAGATGTTTGATGAGTTGAGCATAGATGATTTTAAACATATAAATATAGATAAGTTTATTACACTCGATGTTGAGTGGCTGACAAAGTTAGTCTATCTACAGTACGTTGAACAGATTGACGATGTTATGGCGATAGCTCCAAAAGAGATACAAAATGAACTTCAGAAGATGAAAGAGTTATGCTCTGAAATATCGTGTCCAAATGCAGTTTTAGCTCCAATGTATTATGCGAAGATGCTTTATTATGATGAACTGTTTTTCCGTTGCATAGCTGGAAATGAAGTATACGCTCGTGGCGGTTGCTACAAAAATGCAGACTTAACATCGGTTGGTTTTGCAATATACACAGATGCAATCTGTGAACAATTAACAAAATAATTATTAGATAAAAGAGGAAGTATATATGAAAGCAGATTTAATCGTTGGCATACAATGGGGTGATGAAGGTAAAGGTAAGATAGTCGATAGACTTGCTTGCGAATACGATATGGTATGTCGTTCACAAGGTGGTCACAATGCTGGGCACACTATCTGGGTAGATGGTGTGAAGTATGCACTTCACCTTATTCCATCTGGCGTTTTAAACCCTGAGGCTATTAATGTAGT
Organism: Campylobacterota bacterium; assembly: GCA_034659455.1. Lineage (GTDB taxonomy): Bacteria > Campylobacterota > Campylobacteria > Campylobacterales > Sulfurimonadaceae > Sulfurimonas. The sequence continues at coordinate 11,172 of JAYEHI010000044.1, forward strand.
TGGAAACGGTGTAGTTCTTTCTCCTGAATCAATCATCAAAGAGATGGTTCAGTTTGAAAACCTTGAAGGTCGTCTTTTTATCTCTGACAAGGCACACCTAAATCTCTACTATCATGCACTTATAGACCAAGCAAAAGAGCGTCTCAAAGGTGACAAGGCTATCGGTACTACCGGTAAGGGGATTGGACCTGCTTACGCAGACAAAATAAACCGTAGTGGATTTCGTGTTGGTGAACTTCTAAACCCTGCAAAGCTTACCGCTTCGATTATTGAATATTTTGAGCAAAATAGAGCCGTTTTTGATATTTATGAAATAGCTACTCCAAAAGAGTCTGAACTACTTGCTGAATTAGAAGGCTACAAGGCTAATCTTGCTCCTTTTATTACTGATACAACGCAACTAGTTTGGAAAGCTCTAGATGATAAAAAGAAAATTCTTTTAGAGGGTGCACAAGGTACACTTCTTGATATCGATCATGGGACTTATCCCTACGTAACTTCTTCAGCTACTGTAAGTGCAGGTGCATGTACTGGTCTTGGCATCAACCCTAAAGAGGTTGGTAAGGTTATAGGAATCGTAAAAGCTTACTGTACTCGCGTTGGAAATGGACCATTTCCATCTGAAGATTTTGGTGAAGATGGTAAGCGTTTGGGTGAGCAGGGTCATGAGTTTGGAACTACAACTGGACGTGCTCGTCGTTGTGGTTGGTTTGATGCGGTTGCGACTCGTCATGCGGCACGTTTAAATGGTTGTGATGAACTTTCACTGATGAAACTTGATGTTCTTGATGGATTTCCTGAAGTAAAACTTTGTGTAGCTTATGAGCTGGATGGAAAAGAGATTGACTATATGCCGTCTAATCTTGAAGATGTTAAACCTGTTTATAAAACGTTTAAAGGTTGGGATAACTCCGTGGGTGCAAGAACTTTTGAAGCACTTCCTAAAGATGCACAAGATTTTGTAAAAACAATAGAAGAGATTTCACAAACAAAAGTTGGTATAATCTCTACATCACCTGAAAGAGATGATACAATAATTCTCTAATACAAAGGCAATTTGCTATGAAGACGCGCTTTAGCTCTCTTGTTAGTGTTAAAAAAAACATTATGCAAAAGAGTGAACGAGCACTTCAGCATGCAAACACCAATCTTAATAGTGCCCTTGAAGCACTAGAAGTCTCTTTAGAGACTCTTGGTACTTTGCATACTCCCCAATCTGGTCAAATTTCCGATTTTCTTTCCAATAGAATGCTTTTAGACTCGCAAAGAGTTGTTATAGGGCATAACCAAGAGTGGGTAGCCTCTCTAAGAGATGAAGTAACTAAAGTAAAAGAACAACTCAAACTAGATACAATGGAATTTGAAAAATTTCGCTATTTGGAACTTGAAGAGATAAAAGAGATTTTGCGTAAACAGAAAATAGAAGAAGCGAAAGAATTAGATGAAATAGCTCTTGTGACATACGAAAAAAATATGAAAAAAAAGGAAGCCTCATGAAACTACTACTCTTAATCTCTTTTTTGTTTACATCTCTCTTCTCACTGCAGACGAGCGACAGACTCTTTGAGTGTACTGAGATTTTTAAAGAGAGGAAGAATGAGCTTCTTGTTGAGCTTGAACGCATAGATGAGCAAAAGCAAGCACTTGGTGCACTTAAAACGGCGACAGAGGAACTTCTCAAACAAAAAGAGTCCAAGCTTTTACTTCAAGAAGAGAGTGTAGAGGCTAAGTTAGCAGAGATTACAGAAAAAGAAGAGAGAGTCAAGAGTATTTTGCTTCGTAACGAAGCAGTGCTAAAAGAGATCAAAAGTACAAAAATGAGTAACATTGCTCAAACTTTTTCTAAAATGAAACCAGCTGCAGCTTCTAATATACTTTCAGATATGAGTGCCCAAGATGCAACAGCCATACTGCAATCATTAAAACCAAAAGTTGTTGGAAAAATTTTAACAAAAATGGATGCAAAAAAAGCATCTGAGTTGACAAAACTTTTAAGTAAGTAATCAAACTTTTACCTAAGTTATTGTAAAATGTCCAAATTTAATAAATAAGTAGGGTCTCAATCCAATGAAAATATCACTCAAAACTGTACCTCATATCTCTAGTAAAATAGCAATTGAATTAAATAAAAGTGGTGTTGTTACTATGACGAAAGGTTTAGATCCTGTATCTCATGAAGCTCAAAAAATTCTAGAAGAGAACATTAAACAAGAGATGGCACTAGAAGATAAAGTAAATGAAATATGTGACGATAACGAAGAAGAGATAGAGTTTATGCTTGCTGATGAGCGTCAGCTATTCTTTATGATTAAGAAAAAGATAGCTCCAGAATTTGGTGTGATTTTAAATTATGAAGAGCGTTTTTCAGACATAGCGCATAAGATTTTGGATGAACTCTATGAAGAAGATTTAATTCATTTTGATGTGACGGAAAATCGTATTAAAAATATTATTTATAATGCCATGACATCTTTTATAGCGGACAACTCAGAGATAGAAGATGCAGTAATGGATAAAATCCACTCTTACAAACGCAAGTTTATTCCGGGTACTGATGAGTTTGACATACTATATGAGAAACTTTATCATGAAGAGATGACAAAACGAGGCATGGAGTAAAATGGCTAACCAATTAAAAAAAGTATATATCTATTTAGAAAATGGCGTTTACTTAGAAGCAAAAAGTTTTGGTGCTGATACTACATTAGTAGGCGAAATAGTTTTTAATACGTCATTAAGTGGGTATCAAGAGGTTATGTCTGATCCATCTTATGCAGGTCAGTTTGTGACGTTCACTATGCCTGAAATAGGTAATGTCGGTGTTAACACTCAAGATATGGAGAGCTCCTCTGCACATGCAAAAGGTATGTTTGTGCGAAAGTATCAAGATCGATATTCTAATTTTAGAGCAGAAGAGTCTTTAAGTGATTTTTTACTGAAGTACGGCGTTATGGGAATCTGCGATATAGATACTAGATTTTTAACAAAAATGATACGAGATGAAGGTGCTATGATGATGGTAGCTTCAACTACTGTTAGTGATAAAGATGAACTGAAGAAAATTTTAGAGAGTGAACCTCGTATTGAAGAAGTTAACTACATAGAACAAGTTAGTACAAAAACACCATATTTACATACTTTAAGTACATACAATGAAAAAAATGGGTTTGATTACGAAGATGCTCCAGAGTCTCAAGCGAAAATAGCGGTTATTGATTTTGGTGTAAAACGCAATATCTTAAATGAAATAGTAAGTGCGGGAATTGGCGTAGAAGTGATTCCAAACTCTTTTGATGCTCAAGAGCTGATTCAGCGCTATAAAGAGAAAAGCATCGATGGTGTATTTCTTTCTAATGGACCAGGCGATCCATTGGTACTCAAAGCGGAACAAACACAAATCAAAAAACTTATACAAGCGAAAGTTCCAATGTTTGGAATCTGTTTAGGACATCAACTCCTATCTATATCCCATGGATATGACACTTTTAAGCTTAAGTTTGGTCATCATGGTGGCAATCATCCAGTCAAAAATATTAAAACGGGTTTAGTTGAGATTACTGCACAGAATCATAACTATAATGTTCCTGATAACATCACTGAGATTGCAGATATAACGCACAGTAATCTTTTTGATAATACTATTGAGGGGCTAAAGTACAAAGATTCACCTATATTTTCAGTACAACACCACCCTGAATCCTCTCCAGGTCCTAAAGAGAGTCGCTATATATTTAAAGAATTTCTCTCATTGATTAAACGCTAAAGAGTAATGCTGCATAAGCATTACTAAGGATAACGAAACAACCTCTGCTTTCTTAACCAAATATAAAATTCCAAAAGTAAACAAAAAGCTAATAAATATACAAATCTTTCTCGAAATTAAGATAATTTAAACATTCAGACTGTTAATATACTATGTTAATTAATTTAATAAGCATATTGAATGCATTTATTAGATTTAATTGCTTTGAATCTTAAGGAGGCTATATATGGAGAATCGTCCATTAGAGTACGACTATACAGTTGCAAAGTTGTTCATGCTTACAACAATTCTTACAGGAATTGTGGGTATGCTCATCGGTGTAATATTAGCGTTTGAGCTTGCTTTTCCGGAAGTTAATTTACTTCTAGGTGAAGGTCTTGCTGAATATACTAACTTTAGTCGTCTTCGTCCACTGCATACTGATGCAGTAATTTTTGGGTTTACTTTAAGTGGTGTTTTTGCTACTTGGTATTATGTTGGTCAACGTGTTCTAAAGGTGTCAATGGCTGAATCAGGCTTTTTGATGTTTATTGGTAAACTACACTTTGTACTTTATGTTATTGGTGTTGCTGCAGTTATTTTTTCACTACTTGCAGGTGTTACTACGTCTAAAGAATACGCTG
>JAYEHI010000045.1:0-15394 GCA_034659455.1 Campylobacterota bacterium
TTTCCCGGAAGATTTATGATAAGAGATTTTCCTCTTATACCCGCGCTCTGGCGGGAAAGAATGGCAGTAGGAACATACTGTAGACTCACTTGACGCATCAACTCACCAAAACCTGGCATCATCTTCTCACATACGTTCTCAGTAGCTTCTGGTGTTACGTCACGAAGAGCTGGACCAGTTCCACCAGTTGTCACAACTAGGCAACACCCCGCCTCATCACAAAGCTCCTTCATAGTGGCTTCTAGTACGTCTTGTTCATCCGGTATACATCTATAGACTATTTCAAACTCGCTCTTAAGGTAATCTTTCATTGTATCTTGAATCGCTACACCTGAGATATCTTCATATATCCCTTTACTTGCCCTATCGCTTGCTGTTATTACGCCTATTTTTATTTCGCTCATTTATTTTCCTCGTCAATTATAAGTTTTTACTTCTGTTTAGTAATATTTATAAGCTGAAAATTTCAAGACCAGACCGGAGGGAGGATTCGCTCTTGAAATTTTTAGCTTATAAATATAGTTTTGGCTTAATAAAGCTGTAAAAAGTGATTTGCTTCTTTAATATACGTTACCGTTGCCACTTCCAAGAAAAACTTTCTCGCTTCTTCTGTGTCTATTATCGCATCATTTGAACCAAGATACACTTCTATATTCACCCCATGCTCTTCTATCTTTTTAAGAGTCTCTATCGACCACTCATACTCTAAAAGCTCTTTTAGTTCTGAAATATCCGTCTCTATATTCTCTACAATCTTCTGCTCATAAGGTGCAAAACAACCAGCCAAAAACTGCTTCATATAGAGTAGTTTGTTTTTTTTATAGCTCATAAGCTGTAGACGCTTAAACTTCTCATCTTTACTCTGAAAAAAAGCTGGGGAGAGGAGCTGAAGTCTATCTACTCTTTGAGAGTTATCTATCATCTCTAGAGTCTTCTTTAATGCCTTTATAGCACCATAACTAAACCCTGTAATAGTGTACTCGCCTCTATCTATATATGATTCAAAGAGATACTCTTCATTTTTAAGAGAGAAACCGCTATAAAACTTCATTGATATACTTTTTAACCTCTTCTTTTGTGATGCTTTCACGCTCAAAAAGCACTGCTTCTATGTTTTCTAACACACTAGGCATAGAGAGAAGTAGCTCTTTAGAATCAGATTTTAATTTAGAGAGCATCTCTTTTTGCTCACTTTCGTCACTAAGTAGTGAGCTCCCCATTGCATAGTTTTTACACATCTTTGCCACTATCTCCTTAGCCTCATCCAAATCAGCTTGAGCACTACTAGAGTGATCACCATACTTAATCTGGCAAGCCACCATTCCTGAGAGCAACATCTTCACGCGAGACTCCAGTTCTTGCTTTATAAAAGGCTCATCATTCACAGGTGTGAGTTTCTCATTTGAGAGCATAAGTTTTTCAAAAGGCATATCAAAGTATGTAGCCAACGCCACTTTAGCGGACTGATACGTTATACGGTAAGCTTTTTGTTTGTCATTTAACATCTGAAGCTTTTTCTTCCCAAACATAACCTTCTCTTTTACTTGCTCGAAATGCTCTATAGTGACATGAGTATCGTTTTGACGTAGAGAGAGAAGTGCTGCTTCATTTGCAAGAGCCGCTAACGACGCACCATTAAATCCCACTGTCATATTTGCCACCACTTTTGCGTCTAACTGATGAGGAATCTTGCTTAGGTACTTCATGAGGATAGACTCGCGTTCGTGTTTAGTTGGAAGCTCTACAAATACTCTTCTATCAAAACGCCCAGCTCTTAGAAGTGCTGAGTCGAGTACATCTATCTTGTTTGTAGCTGCAACTACTATAACGCCACTAGAGCCTTCAAAACCATCCATCTCGGTTAGAAGTTGATTCAGAGTACCCTCTCTCTCATCACTTCGCTCACCACCACGCTTTTTACCTACAGCATCTATCTCATCTATAAAGATGATACTTGGAGCATTTTTCTTTGCAGCTGCAAAAAGTTCATGAACACGCTTGGCTCCCATACCTACGTATATCTGGACAAAAGACGCGCCGCTTTGGTAGTAAAATGGCACTTGTGCAGCATTTGCAACAGCCTTAGCTATCATAGTTTTTCCTACACCGGGAGGCCCTACGAGTAAAACACCACGAGGCATTCTTGCACCAAAACTCTTATATCGTTTAGGGTTTTTCATAAAGTCTATAATCTCTTCAAGCTCTATCTTTACATCACTAATCCCACCGATATTTTCAAAACTAACATCGCTTTTTGTGGACTCTACAACGCCATTAGAGTCTTCAGGTGCCCTAACTGCTGAACCTTTTTGAATGCCCTGAGTAGAAAACGTCAAATTATCGCGTTTTTGTAGATACCTAATTCCTAAAGTACTTAAACCTAAAAATAAAACTATAAAGAGTATATAGAGTAAAATATTTGATTCATTACCAACTTCTACTTTGTAATCTATAAACATTTTTGGAGTCACTTGAGATGAGGCTACTTTGAAAACACCATGAGATGTTTTAAGGTAAACATACTCTTTTGAAACAACTACCTTTTCAATGCTCTTCTCATTGAGCATAGTAGTAGCTTCGGCTAAGGTAACAGCCTTTGAGTTGTCTCTAAGTATAGCGAACAAGACTAGAAGCACTATTATAAACGCAGATAGATAGAGTGCTATACGATTTGTTTTAGATGCTGGCATAGTTACAATCCTCTCTTACTTCGTAATTTTCTATTGTTACCCAGTTTCCTAAAAGGTCCTCTTTTGAGTCTATAATTATCTTATTAAAATGTTGATCTATTCCATGATAAACGCCATCCTTAGAGGATTCAACTAACACGTCTAGTTCAGACTTAAAAGCCTCTCTAAACGCCAAGTTTTTCTCCTCTATAAGCTCTTGTATCTCATGGAGTCTTCTCTTTGCAACTTTCCCATTTACTTCAGGTTTCATCGTTGCCGATGGCGTACCGTCACGTTTGGAGTAGGTAAAGGCATGAAGATGTGTAAGTGGCAGGTCTCTAGCGTTTTGCATAGCCTCTTGCCACAACTCTTCACTCTCACCTGGGTGACCTGTGATGAAGTCGGTACCTATTGCAAAACCTTTCTCCGATAAAAACTCAAATAACTCTCTATCTTGTCTATAAACATTTCGTCTATTCATCAACTTTAGCATTTTTGGCGAAGTGTGCTGCAAGGCTATGTGCATATGGCGTTCAAGCCATGGCTCATCGAGTATCTCTTTAAACTCATCACTTATCTGTATTGGTTCAACACTTCCAAGACGTATACGACGAACACCGCGAATCTGCGATATCTTTTTCATCAGTTTTGCTAGCGAAGTCTTCGTATCTTGCCCATAACTTCCAACATTTGTACCCGTTAAGATGAACTCGCCAAACCCATTAATCGCTAAACGCGAGATCTGCTCGAGTATTTTTGTCTCATCCATACTTCTTGCATCACCACGTACAAAAGGGATGATGCAGTAAGAACACCTGAAGTTACACCCCTCTTGTATCTTTATAAATGCCCTACTCTTTCCAACAAAATCGTCTACGATAACGTCATCTATATGATTAAGATCGCCCGGATCATAAAAAGGCTGCTCTTGTTTGAGTAGCGTGTCTATTTTCTTCTTTTCACTCTGACCAAAAACACCGTGTATTCGCTTCTCTTTTAAGAGTGATTCACCCTTTGTATGTGCTCCACACCCTGTTAAAAATAGCTTAGCATCACTCTTAGAGTTCTCTACACTCGATATGTAAGAGCGAACATGAGTATCCGCACCATTTGTAACCGTGCAGGAGTTGATGACTATCGCATCAGCTTCAGCTTCGTTCTGTGTAACTTCATAATCTTGCATAGCACTCATCATTACTTGAGAGTCATAGATGTTTGTTCTACAACCAAAGGTTTTAAAAAATACTTTTTTTTTCATCTAAATAGTCTCTTTTTCATCAAAAGGAGGCTGTTTAGGCTCCTCATGTTGTAGGTGTAATTTTTGTGTTGGATATGCGATAGTGATATCGTCTTCTTTATTGTAAGCATCCACAATTTCGTTAGAGATTACACTTCTAAGAGTAAGTGTTGCATATGCATTTGTTAAGTACCATGTTTCTATATCCATTCCATTTGGTGCGATAAGTGAAAATACTCTAGGCTCAACATTTGTATTTTTAAGACTATAGTGTTGACGAAGTTTATTTAACTGTTTTCTCGTGATGTCTGTATAACCTTTAGAAAACTTTTTACTTATCTCCTTAGCGATATGCATCGCTTTTTTATGGTTAGAATCAAAAGTAATAGTGATTTTTATACCATCCCATACCGTTTTTAAAGAGTTGTGAGTGTAGTTGGAAATCATACGAGTAAATACGTAGTTGTTTGGTATAAATATAATCCTACCAGCGCGACGGTTATGCATGACCGACGTTAAAGTGATGTCTTCAAGGAGCGTCATACGAACAAGCGATATATCCATAACGTCGCCTACGTACTGCATCCCATCCATATCAACGCGAATCCTATCGCCAACATGGATACTTCCACCAAAGACTATAACAAGCCAACCAAGAATACTCATAAACCAGTCTTTCATAGCAATAGCGATACCTGCTGATGCAAACCCAAGAATAGTAACGAGATAAGCAGCATTTTCAATGTAGTTAAAAAAGAGAATGAGTATGATAAATGTAAAGTTTGTAAATGTGATGATCTTGTTTGCCATATAAAACCGTTCATTGTCAGTGATATACTTCTTCACTACAAGTTTGAGGAGGAAAAATATAATAAACACGACTAAAATAGCCGTACCTATTTTTACAAGTCTATAAATCTGCTTCTCAATGCCCTTGTTAATGCTTATTTCAACTATCTCAAGTCTTTTTTGATATACATTTAGTGTTACATCCATAGTGTCTAAAGCCGTCTCAAATCTATCGAGTTGAACCTGTTTGTACTTTTTATCCGCTATAAACTTCTCTACTTCTCCTAACTCCTCTAGTTTGTTGTATATATCTCTCTCTTTGCGCAGAAGAATAATTAAGTTCATCAAACTATTTCGTTTTAATTCGTACTCTTCAAAATTGGCATTTAATGTTTTAATAGTGGAGAAGCCACTAAAGATGTCAAAAGTGTTTGTAATTTTCTCTATCTCGCCAATTTCGGGTGGTGTGATTAAGTTTGCAAAGGGCGCACTGCTTTTGCTTTTAAGTTTTTCCACTTGAGAAGTTAAAATATTCTCTTTTGAGATGAGAGCGTTTAATTCGTCTCTCTCTCTGACTGTATTCGCTCGTTTTCTAAGATAATTGATTCTTTTTTTGATTGTCTGTAAGTTTGTTCTCACTTCTAAAGACGTAAGGTACGAGGCGTAGCTCTTTACCCAAGTGTTCTCACTTGATATCTCTTGTTCTAGAGAGGAGAGACGCTCTTTATGTATTAGTATCTCTTTTTGTCGTTCACTTTTTGCTCTTAACACCTCTTCTTGTTTTCGAATTTTTTCAAGTTCTGCTTTTTGCTCTTGCGTAAGAGAAGCATTTATATCGTTTTGCGCCAATAGGCTCGTATTTAAAAATAAAAAGAGCAGTAAAAAAAGCGTAGTCAGTTGCATCAACAATTTCCAAAAGTCTCTAATACTGAAACTATAAGCTCTTTGCTACACTCATCTGTAATCTTCACACCGCCAAGCCCAACGGGGATAATGAAAGTAATAGCCGAATCAGAACTTTTTTTGTCAAGGAAAAATGTCTCATAAAAACTTAAACTATCTTGTATTTTATACGAAGTAGGAAGGTCATACTTCTCTAAAACAGCTTTAATACGACTTGCTTCATCAGAGCTCATTAGTCCCAACTTGCATGCAGTCTCATTTGCTAGAACCATTCCAATGGCTACCGCTTCACCGTGTAGGTATCTCTTGTACTTAGTCTCGTTTTCTATGACGTGTCCAAAAGTGTGACCATAGTTTAGAGCCGCTCTAATGCCGTTTTCTTTCTCATCTTGAGCCACTACATCAGCCTTAGTCTGCACCGCTTGTTTTATTGCCTCTTGCAGTACATCTGCATCGCTCAAGTCCGCTCTCTCCAAGAACTCAAAAAACTCCTTGTTAAAAGTCACGGCCATTTTCACTATCTCAGCCACACCTGCACCAAACTCACGAGAAGGGAGGGTAGTCAAGAAAAGAGGGTCTATAAGAACGGCTTGAGGTTGATGAAAAGCGCCAATAAGATTTTTTCCGTAACTATTATTCATCCCCGTTTTGCCACCAACACTCGCATCAACTTGCGAAAGAAGTGTTGTAGGTATCTGGATGAAATCAATACCACGCTGATAAATACTTGAAACATAGCCCGTCATATCGCCAATAACACCACCGCCAAAAGCTATTAACTTTGATTTACGGTTAAACTTATGGTTAAAAAGGGATTCTAAAATCATATTTACAGACTCTTGGTTTTTATACTCTTCACCATCTGGCACTGTTATTATATAAAGTTCTTTTGCAGTTATTTTTGTAAGAAGATAACCTAAGTGGAGTCCTGCAACTTTGGGGTTAGTAACGATAGCTACTTTTGTATCAAAATGTATAGGTTGTATTGTATCTATTGTAATGTCGTACGAGTTGTCTACGACTTGCTTTAAAGGGATGTTTACTTGCATTGTTTATCCAAAATAATAATATCCTAGATAATACTTAAAAAAAGCTAATAAACTCCTAAAGCTGCACGGGAATAAAGACCTGATGATAATCATCAAGTTTGTAGTAGAGTTTTTCACTATCAGTAGAAAATAGTGAGTATAAACGCCGGGTAGTCAACTTACTCGTAAATGGCAGAAGATGTATAAAGTTCTCTTTCTCTTTTAAGTGGCTGATAGGGTTTTCTTGCTGTTTAATAACTTTAATACTTTTGGAAAAAATAGTAGAGAGATTGTAGTAGTGTTCTACTACCTGCTCCCTCTCCTCTTGATGCTCACTCATATAGTTATAGAGCTCAATGTTGAAGTTCAACTGCTCAGAGATATCAAAAATAGTCGCTGAGACTTTTTCTAAGTCTCTGTTGCCTGAGAGAATTACCGCTGCATCTTTAAGAGACTTAAAACGCCTATTTGAGAGTTTTAAAACCGGTACATGAGCCTCATAAAGTGCTTTTCGAACATAATAGTCTCCAAACATCTCTTTTGAGACTATCACAAGCCCTACATGATAAGACTTTACGTCACTATAAAACCCAGCTTTAAGTTCCATACTGCCATAGTCTATCTCAATGACAACATTTAAACTTCTAAACCCTTTGATATACTGCAATATCTCGATATTTGATGGATTGACTACTTTAATGATAAGATCGTGCTTGAACTGTTTATGTATGTAAACAGCACGACGGACAAGCTCTTTAATCGTTTTGTGATTCGCAATGTTCATATCTATATAGAGTAACAGATTTGTTCCAAAAGGTTCAGGAAACTGTCCAAGCTCGCGTTTAATCGCTCGATATACAGACTTTAGAACTGTTGGTTCTCCAACTAATATCAGTAAATCATTTGGCTGTATCATCTTTCGACGAGAGGGCATTATAAGTTTTCGATTTCTATAGATAGCTACTATTCGCCAGTTTTTTTGCTCAATCACACCGATATGTCGATAGACAAAAGAGCTTCCAAATGGAACAAGAACCTCCATTATCTCCCCCTCGCCTATCCCGACATTCTGAGCGATAACAGGCACGTTTGGTAGATAATCAAGTAAACGAGACGCTACAAGTTCATTAGTATTTACAAACACGACGTTTGCATCTTCGTTTACCATATTCCATTTATTAAGGACGATAATACGAAGCTGTTTTTTAAAAGTTCTAATATTTTTAATAGTGTTTTCAACATCTGTTTTGTTTTCCATCACTATAAAAACTTGAATAAACTCCATTTTAAGAAGGTTTGAGAGTTTGTAGAGACTCGTTGGATCAAACTCATAAAACTTAAAACGGGCAGGATTTGCGTCTGGGTACTCTTTGGCTTTTGATTGTACTATGTAATAAATATTTTCACTTGTGTAGGTCTCACTCACACGTTGAGTAAAATGTTCTCCAAAATCACCATCACTAATTATCAGAACTTTTTTCATGATTTAGTTACCTCGTTTTTTTGCATCGCTCTGTTTTATCCACATATCTCTCTTGGATGGTCTCCAAACTTTATCTACAAAATATCCTGTGATTTTTATCCAATCCGCAGTTCCTTGGTTTGAAGTAAAAGAGGTTAACTCTTCCCAAGTGCTAATCACGTTTGCATCGATACCATCATATATCTTAGCTTCTTTGTTTAAACGAAATGAGCTAGGTTTAAAATAGACTACTTGAGCCTCTATCTCAGTAGATTCATACTGCTCTTTCATCTGTAGTTTTGGAAAAGTGTTTTCACTTTTAATTATTTGAGTATTCAAACATTTATCTGTATCTACTCTATTATTAGTTTTTTTATTTAGTCTATTTTTTATAATTTTACAGTTTTTTTCTTTGGTTTTTAAAAGAGTATTTGCTTTTTTAAGCTGATTATTCAAAGAGTCTGTCTCTTTCTTTAAAATTTTATTTTTCTCTTGCTCATCTTTAAGATTATGCTTACAGACACTCAGCTGGTCGTCTAGTTTGGCGTAATCACTTCTAAGTCTATTTATATCTTCTACTATGGACTCTATTCTTTGTACCTCATTCGCGTTTGCAGAACTAAAGAGTACCATTAGGAGCAATAATATTGATTTCATAGAGAACCTTTTTTTATAAGTTTAACGCCCATCTCAACATGATGTGTATAGGGGAACTGATCAAAGAGTGCCATATTTTCTACCTCATGTGTTTTACTGAGTAGCTCTAAGTCACGAACTAATGTCTCAGGATTACACGATATATAGAGTATATGTTCATGTCTTGTTGCAAAAGCACAAGAGGTCTCATCCATCCCACTTCTTGGAGGATCGACAAAAATAGTATTTAAGTTATAGCTAGAGATATCGATATCTTTCATTCGTCTATACTCACGAACACCATCAAGAGCTCCCACAAAGTCCTCAACACTCATACGTACAAACTCTATATTTGTCACATCATTGAGTAGCATATTCTCTTTTGCAGCATTTATAGATGACTTTGATATCTCTGTTGCTAGTACCTTATCAAACATCTTTGAAAAAGGAATAGTAAAGTTCCCTGCCCCACAATAAAGCTCTAACAGGTCGCCTGAAGTATTAGAGAACATCTCTAATGCCCAAGAGACCATCTGCTCATTTACTCTGGCGTTTGGCTGAGTGAAACTATTCTCTATATGATTAAATTTATACTCACTTTCTCCTATTTTAAGAGTCTCAGTCACATAATCTTGACCTATCACTACCTTCTGCTTACGGCTTCTACCGATGATATATATCTTTAACTCATCGGCAATCTCAGTAGCTTTTAGCTGCCACTCTTCATCAAGACGTCTATGATAGAGCATAGAGATAACTATCTCCCCACTACTTGAGCTTAAAAAGTCTATACCAAAGAGTTTGAAATCTATCTTCTTTTTCGCAATGGCTTCTATGAGTTTTGGCATAAGTGCAGCGATATGCTCATTTACTTGAGGACACTCCTCTATAAACACAACACTCTTCTTATCTACATGGTTCATAGCATAACGAATTTCATCGCCGTGGTGCGCCCCATCGGAAGTGCTCTTGGAGTGCCATAACTTAAACTCACTACGAGATCGGTAGTGCTCCTGGGGTGACTTAAAAAGTACTATCTCTGCATTATAAAATGGTGCGAATCTCTCTTGGTTTAACTCTAGTTTTTCATTTAACTGTCCATCGTAACCAGTCTCATAAAGTTTACAAGCACCACACTCTCCAAAATGTTTACATTCCAAAAATAACTCTCCTACTTAATTGTGGCAATAAGATTACCAATGAGTAAATTCCAACCATCTATAAGAACAAAAACAAGTATCTTAAAGGGGAGTGAAATCATTACGGGTGGCAGCATCATCATACCCATAGACATAAGTATAGATGCTACAACCATATCTATAACCAAAAATGGCAAAAAGATTAAAAATCCAATCTCAAAGGCCGTTTTCATCTCACTTATGACAAATGCCGGAATGATGATAGAGAGAGGAACATCAGCTACACTTTGAGGATTTTTCATCTCTCGTATACGAAAAAACAGAGCTAAATCTTTTTCTCTTGTATTTCTAATCATAAAATTTTTAAAAGGAAGAGCCGTTTTATCAAATGCCTCTTCATAGCCTATCTCTTCTGCTATATAGGGTTTAATACCACTATCATAAGCTTTTTGTCCAACCGGTTCCATAACAAAAAAAGTGAGTATCATCGCTAGCATCACCAAAAGTTGAGTAGGTGGAACCTGTTGTGTACCAAGTGCTTGACGCAGAAAACCAAAAACTATGACAAAACGAGTGAAAGTAGTCATCACTAGAATCATCGATGGTGCTAAAAAGAGAAGTGTTAAAACTACTAAAACATTTAAAGAGGATACTAACTGCTTAGGAGTATCAGGAGACGCCAACTCAAAGTTCATTGTAGGAACAGTTACACTCTCAGCACCAAAAAGAGAAGCACTAAGTGATAAAAGTAGAAGTAGTAGTCTCAACATTACTTGAGTGTTGCCTTATCTAAAACAGACATATTAACTTTTGTATCTTTTTCACTTTTTTTACCATAAAAGTGTAGCTCAACCCTACGATTTTTTTCTCGTCCACTTTTTGTAGCATTTGTCGCCACTGGTTTAAACTCTGCATACCCAGAAGCACTTACTCTCGATGGAGCTACTCCATCAAGCAGTAATTCATGTAAAACTGAAATAGCACGAGCTGTTGAGAGTTCCCAGTTATCTTTATAGGGGCTTTTTGAGCCAGGTTTCCCCTCATCAGTATGACCTTGAACACTTACTTCCATATCGTTTGGTAACTCCTCTATGATGAGTGCCATACGCTTTAGAAACAGAAGTGCATCTTGGTTTTCTATAGTTGCACTGCCAGCTTTAAAAAGGAGTGCAGCTGGAAGTGCGATAACGAAACCTTCTTGCGCCTCCTCTACCGTGATGATTTCAGCTTGGCTTTTTTCCATTATCTCATTTGCATCGCCAGCGGCTTGTTGTACACGGTTTACCACTTCACTTGTCTCATCTTGGGACTCGATAGGAGTAGACTCTTGAATACGCTGTTTTGAGATTTCCGTTTTTGTTCCACCCTCAAGTACACTCATTGCTCCAGAGAGTGAACCGATAGCTTCAGAGATTTTTTTTGCATCCATACTCGACATCGAAAGAAGCAAAACGAAGAAACATAGAAGAAGAGACATCAAGTCTCCAAATGCTGCTAGCCAAGCAGGCAGACACTCTTCACACTCTGGACATTTTTTCTTACCCATTATCTACCTTCTCGCTAGTCAAACTGACTCACACGGTCAGCTGGTGCTAAATATGCAAGAAGTTTTGCTTCTAAAACCCTAGGTGCATCACCCGACTGAATTGACATAATACCTGAGATAATCATCTCTCTTATCTTTGTCTCCTCATTGTTTCTAATATTCAAAATATTGTAAATAGGAGTACCAAACACATTACCAATAATAGCACCATACATCGTAGTAAGCAAGGCAACTGCCATAGATGGACCAATAGCCGATGGATCTGCCATATTCAGAAGCATCGCAACCAGACCGATAAGAGTACCAACCATACCCATCGCCCCAGCAAGACCTGCCCACTGGTTGAAGATGGATCCATGAACGGCGTGTCTCGTAGCGGTTTGCTCCATCTCTATCTCAAGTAGTTCACGAATCGTATCAGGCTCACTTCCATCAATAGCCATAGAGAGACCTTTTTTCAAAAAGTCATTCTCTTCATCGTTTACATCGCCTTCAAGAGCCAATATGCCATCCTTTCTAGCTTTTGTAGCAAACTCTACAAGTTTTTTGATAAGTTCTGAGGGATCCTCTTCACCAGGCTTGATAGCAACCATAAAAATTTTAGTAAATGCCTTCATCTGCGATGGTTTAAAGGAGACCATCAGTGCTCCAATACTACCACCAACAACGATTAATACTGATGGAACATCTATATAGGCACCAACACCAACACCCATAGTCATGGCCCCAAGAAGAAGAACCAAAATTAAAACAATACCAATGACCGTACCTAAATCCATCCAAAATCCTAGCTAAAATTTATTTAATAGCCTTATAATACCACAAAATATATTAGTAACATATCTCTTTAAAACAATTCGTAAAATTTCACTTGTTTATACTCGTTTGTAGTGTATAATAAATGATTCATTACAACTAGGATAATCACAAGTATGATAAACAGACTCTACCAAGACCCTTCAAAAAGTGCTTATGCACTCATAATTCTCTTAGCAATCCTCTCATCCATCTACAATGTTTTTCTACCTCTTCATGGTGATGAAGCTTACTACTGGATGTGGAGTTATGACCTTCAGGGTGGCTACTATGATCATGCACCCCTCATCGCTTATATGATCTACTTGAGTAACTTTATCTCTGAGAGTGAATGGGGTGTTAGACTTGTTAATGTCTTTTCTCTCTCTATATCAGCTTTGTATATTTTTAAACTCACTACTAAAGTATCTGATGAGAGAACCGCCTTAAACGCCATACTCATTTTTATGAGCGTTATTCTAGTGCATGCTGGATATATCATCACTACTCCAGACTCTCCTCTTCTACTCTTTTGGACACTTACAATGTACCATACATATATGGCTCTTTTTGATGGAAAAGCTAGATATTTTATCTTAAGTGGGCTCTTTTTAGGTCTTACTATGATGAGTAAATACTCCGCTATTTTACTTGTTGGATCTCTGCTTATTTTTGTTCTCCTTAAAAGAAGAGATCTTTTTGCAAATCCACTCACTTATCTTACTATTTTGATCTCTCTTCTTGTCGTTTCACCTATGCTTTGGTGGAACTATGAACATGAATGGATAAGCTTTTTATTTCAAATCGATCATGGTTCCACTGGGGATTTTAAGATAAACTTTGAAGAAGCTCTTGGCTTTGTTGCAGGTCAGTTTATCCTCTTCTCGCCTGTTTTTACATGGATACTTTTTTACTACATGATAAAAGAGAAGCTCTATTACAGAGATGACAAAATCTTTTTTATAGTTCTGAGTGCCGCTGTAACACTAGTGTTTTTTGCATACAAGGGTCTTTATAAAAATATGGGTCTAAACTATGGTGCTCCTGCTTATGTTGGTGGCGTTATTTTTGTCTCTTACATCATCACTCAGTATGATTTGAAAAAAAGTTTCAAAGTTGGTCTCATTATCGCTATTGTGCTCTCTCTTATCGGTAGAGTCGCAATGTTTTTCTTTTTAGACAAAGTGCAAGAGAGAATGTATGCAAGCGATAAAATAGTAGAGAGATTTGCAACGCATATAAAAGAGGGTGACAAACTCTATGGAGACCATTTAACTATAGCTGCATATATAAAGTACTACCTACCAGAGCATCCAGACACAGATGTCGCAATCAACTCAAGATACTCACACTACGATATGAAAAGAGAAAAATGGCATGAAGATGGTTTGGTTCTTTGTAGAGAAAAACACCGTGAAAATGAACTCAAACAGTACTATAAAAACGTTAAACTCATAGATACTCATGTACTCATTCCTAATGTTCGCGTTTTTCGCACATACAGAGTCTCAAATCCTATCGATTAACTCTATTTCGATAAAATAACACTTCATGAAAAATATTATAAAACTTATAATTACCATTGCTATATTTTATTTTCTATTTAGAAATATCGACTTTGTCGAATTTAGCAAACTTATTCTAAACTCGCATGGTGGTTGGATAGCAGTTGCTCTTTTGATGCAACTTACCTCTACTTACCTCGCAGCATACAGATGGTTCAAAATCTCCCAACTTTTAGTCTTTAAAGAGAGACTCTCTTTTTATGTTCAGAGCTACTTTAAAGGTACTTTTTTCAACCAAGTGCTTCCATCTAGTATCGGTGGCGACGCTGTTCGTATCATCGATTTAACACGAAAAAAGTATGATAAAAAAGATGCCTTTTATGGTGTTTTCGTTGACCGTGTTGTCGGTCTTGTAGGTCTTTTAGTCTTAAATCTTTTAGCAACTCTTATCTTCTTTGGGACTTTTGAGCGAGACTTCTCTCTTCTCATCATCATCATAACTCTTGGTGGTATCACTGGTTTTGCACTACTTTTTCAGCTTCACCGTCTTACCTTCTTAGCAGACATAAAAGGATTAAACCTTTTGGTGAGACTTGCTAACAGACTTAACTCTCTTTATAGCTCAAGTATGTTACTTATAAAACACATCAGTATATCTATCCTTGTACACCTTTTTTCAGTACTCACTATGTATGGTCTCTCCTTAGCGCTGGATGTTGGGCTTAGTTTTCAGACACTCCTTATCGCTGTTCCTCCTGTATTTTTACTGACTATCGTGCCTATTTCACTTGCAGGATGGGGTGTTCGAGAGGGTGCTATGATAGGTATATTTATGCTTGTTGGAGCTGACCAGACTAAAGTGCTTGCCATGAGTATACTCTACGGACTACTTTTGATACTAAGTGCCCTTCCAGGTTCTTACTTCTGGATAAAAAGTAAAAAAGCAACATAAAGAGTTCTGGTGAAATAATTTCACCAGAACTTACAATTATTAAAAAACGAAACACTTACGAAGGATTAAAAACAATGACCGTAGACACAATGAGAACTATTGATTATTATGGTGGAGTACCACTTGTTTTTGGAGCTACACTTGTTAAAAAAACAGCAGACTTTATCTTGCCACCAAAAAAGAAAAAAGCCAAAAATGTTCTGCTTATAGAACTCTCTGAAATGGGAAGTGCTATCATCGTTGATCCTGCTATGCGTAAACTTAAAGATAATATCGATGGTGAACTTTACTTTGTAATCTTCTCTAAAAACAAAGTATCACTGCAACTTCTTGGAACTGTAAAAGAGGAAAATATCTTTACTATAGATGAAGATGGATTAGTAAATATCGCTACGTCTACACTCTCTTTTTTGAAATGGTGTCGCGAAAAAGAGATAGACTCTGTTATTGACCTTGAACTTTTCTCACGTTTTACCGCTCTGCTTACAGGTCTCTCAGGTGCTGTAAACCGCGTCGGTTTTCACGCATTTCATAACGAAGGACTCTACCGTGGCGACCTACTTACTCATAAAGTAGCTTATAATGCACACCAACATATAGCGAAGAACTTTATCGCTCTTGTTGATGCACTTTTAAGTGAAAAGCAGGAACTGCCATTTCTTAAACGCATTATCCCAGATGAAGAGATTCAAATCGCCAAAGCACCTATCGCGCAAGAGGAGCAAGCCTCTAT
>JAYEHI010000046.1:0-3215 GCA_034659455.1 Campylobacterota bacterium
GTTATTGTAAATTCATCTGCTATTTTACCATCTATATTTAAAAAGTTAGATGTAAGTGTTGTTGGTGTTAGCTCTATGATGAGTGAACCCATCTGATGAAGAGAGTATGGAAGAGCAGGGTGCTTGTAAGTAGCTCCATCGAGTTTGGAGGAAGAACCACATACTTGGTAGATAGTTCCACTGTTTTTCTTCTGCTGCAGGGTTTTCAGATAGTCTGTTTTTTTATCTTGAAGAATATGCTTTTGCGTAAACGTATCGCTTTTGCCAGTATGACCTACAATGAGTTTTGAGCGTTCATAACCGTGAGAGTGTCCACTAAGGACTAAGTCAACACCATATTCATCAAAGATAGGCACAAAATTTTCACGCATATCTTTGAGACGTCCGCGACTATCCCAGTCGCTATCTGACTTATGTCCACCATCAGAGTAGGGAGGTGTATGAAACGCCACTACTACCCACGGTTTTTTGTTTGCAGCTAAGTCTTTTCTTAACCAGTTTGCCATCTCTCCATCGCTATCTCTACTGACCGTTTCACTATCGAGCATGACAAGGTGAAGGTTTCCATTATCTATGGAGTAGAACTCTTCAGTGCCTGAAGCTACTCCACCAGACTCTGCATTTGTAGGAAAGTCAAACACATCATAAAATGCCCAGCGACGAGCGTCATGGTTTCCTATAACTGCCCAGGGAACATAGCGTTTTACTAGCTCTATGTAGGGCTCAAATAGTTTTGTATTTATCTGCTCTTGTGTTCCACTAGAGTAGGCATTATCGCCTAGTAAGAGCCACATGTCTAGCTCTTGATAATCTCCATTTATGTATTCAGAGAGTCTTGAGTAGACTTTTTTTTGGCTCTCTCCTATCTGCCCACTATCGCCGATAACCCATAAACGCTGACTCTGTGCACTCTCACAAAATGTAGTGAAACTTCTTCCCTCATTGTCTATCTCAAGTGAAGTAGACGCTACACTATAAAAGTAGTGGGTACACTCTTTGAGTTTAGGAATAGTGATGGAGTGCTTGTCAGTTGCACTCTCTTCGATGAGAACATGGTTTAAGTTTTTTGGTGAGAGCCCATAGGCTACTTTTCCTACTTCACTCTCTGGCGTTTGCCACTTGATGGTTATAGAGTTCTGTGTCTGCATCACCATATAGGGTTGGCGATTCACAAAGAGAAAACTTCCATAACTAACATCTATAAGACGACCAATGCCATAAAGAGCTATGAGAGCGACTAAAACAAGTCCAATTTTTTTAATAATTTTTAGCAATTTTATCCTTCATTTTTGAGTAGATGTAGAGTGTAGAGATAACGCCAACTAAAGTTCCAGCCATAAGATCACTGATGAAGTGGTCGTTTGCAAGTACTCTGCTTGTGATACTTACGAGAGTAATACTGAACCATAAGTAAAGATATCGTGGAAAAAGTATCATCATATATGTAAAAACTGCCATACTTGTAGTTGTGTGTCCAGATGGAAAAGAGACATAGGGTGTGGAGTTCTCAATGAGGATATTTATCTGAAATTTTACACTTTCTAAGAGTGTGAAATCTGGGTTTTGCATTACGAGAAAGCCATATGAGTTCTCTGGTTCTTCAAGCTTCCAAGGACGGAGTCGTCCAAAAAATATTTTGGCGATTAAGCTTATCAAACCAGAAAATAGATTGATATAGAGTAAAAATAGAAACCTCTGTTTATATATAGGGTTTTGTTTAATGTATGTATAGTAGAGAGCTCCAAGGATTGCAGTTGCAAAATACCAATGCGATTCACCAATAGCACTCATAGTTTTACCAAACTCTCTGTATATGTCAGCATTATGGATGAAGTACATCGAGACATCTCTATCGATATAGTTGTATGAAACTACTATAAGAATAATCATAGTGATTATAAAAAAGAGATACTGCTTTCTTGAAAATATCATTGTAATCCTTGGTAGTTACTGCATTTAATAAGACGAATGTTTTTCTCTTCTGAATTTTCATCAACAACATTAAAGGACTCTATCTCTGTAATACTTGTACACTTCATATATTTAGCTGTATCTTGATGCGCAAAGCTAAAGTCTATCACTATAAGGTCTTTTCCCAAAGGCGAGCCATTTTCCCATATATCAAACTGGTCATGGCGTTTATCTAGAAGATAAACATCTGACTCATACTGAGCATTATAAAATATAGTTCGAGATGCTAAAGTCCAGTGAGTTACGGCAATAACCTCTTTTTTGGGGTTGTTTATCTGCTCATTTGCTTTTTTTAAGATTTTATCAAAACCGTAGATGTCTACTTGAAGACTTTTAATATCAGGAAGAGCTATGAGTTTTGTAGCCACTTCTAGGTATATAAGAGCGGAGAGTGTCATTCCAAAGGTGATTGCAATTTTGAGATAGTTTCTCCAAGCTTTAGAACACTCCCAAAGATAGTAAGAACCAATAGGCACAAAGAGCAGGTAAAAAAGAGCCGACCAGTGAGGCAGGGCAGTTTTATAGAGACTAGAGTATGTAAAGAAAACAAATAGGACTAAGCCAAAAAGTGCACTTAAAAGTAGGGCATCATTTTGAGACTTAAAAGCTCTGTAAAGACCAAAAAGTGCCACTCCAACAAGAAGTGGATTGTAGGCAACTATTTGAGCTGAAAGTGAGGCCCCAAACCCCTTCCAGTTTATATGCTCACTCCCCACTACATGGTTACTCTGGTAGCTAAAACTAATCCAATCGTTTTGAATATTCCAGTATAAAACAGGAGAGATAAGAAGTAGACCAAGAGCAAATGCAACTAAAATCTTGGGTGTATAAAACAGCTCGTATCTTTTTTTGATAATGATGTATAAAATGATAGGAGGAAGAAAAAGAACCGTTGTGTACTTTGAGAGACCTGCTAGACCTAAAAAAAGGGCGAGTATCAGCCAGCTTTGAAGAGAGTTTTCTCTCTCAACCTTTATAACTGAAAATATAATAGGCACAATAAGTAAAAAGAGAAGTGTATCAGGCATAAGCATAAGAAAAAGAGCATTGAACATAAACATGGCATTTAAGGCGAGTATAGCCACAAAAGATGCTTTGGCATTTTGATTTACTTGGTAAAGGAGTTGGTATATAAATAGAGATGTTACAAAACCTATAAGGATGGCACTTACACGAGAGCCAAATTCATTGACACCAAAGATAGATGTGAAGATGTACTGTGTCCAACCAACAAGAGGGGGATG
>JAYEHI010000047.1:0-3203 GCA_034659455.1 Campylobacterota bacterium
TCATTTTCTAATCCTTATATATTTCCATCTAAGAAGTTTTTTACAATCTCCTCAGCATTTTCACCATGTTTTTCTCTTACTTTTTTTATCTTTAGCCCTACAGACTCTAGTGCCTCTCTCATATTCTCACCCACTCTTCTTACAAGAATGACGTCACACCCTTGCAGGCTCTGTACGTCTTTTCTGTGAGAGTTAGTATGAGCTTCATGCTCCTCATAAGAGTGATTGTGCTCATGGTTGTGTGTATGAGCATGGTGGCCACCATCATGGTGCTTGTTGGCTACAATATCTATAAGCTTAGCATCTTCATATATTGCAAAAAAAGCAGACTGTCCCGTTCTTGGGACTATTGTTTTTTTATCTTCATCTACCGCTACTACTATTTTCACTGTTTCTCCTTCTCTTCTAAATTATTTTCTAAATGTTCTATGTTCATTCTCGTAAACTTATAACTTACATATATGACTAAAGGCCAAAGTGCATACCAGAGTAATGCACTTGTATAACTAATCTCTTCCATTTTTTCTCCTTAGTATCTGTGTGAGTCTGATAGTATCTCATCAGCCGTTATTTTTTCTTGATCCATCGACTTCCATACAAAATATATATAAGTAAGAACTGCTGGAATTGCCAGAGAGACAAGACTCATAACCTCTAAAGTATAGAGACTCCCTGAACTATTCTCTATGCTCAAAGAACTCTGCAAGTCTGCTAACGATGGGTAGATAGCGGTGTTGTTAAAGCCTATAAGGCTCAGTATGCTTGTCACCGCTATAACCGCTCCAGCACCTCCAAACCATATCCCTCCATCTGAATCCTTAAAGAGAGTTATATAGAGAGAAAGAAGCAGTAACGCAACTCCTATGAGCAGTGAAACTATAAGTAATGGCATCTCCAAAAGGTTGTGTAAAAACTTATACTCAACCACGCTAAAGCCCTCCGCACTATACTCAACGCCACTGAGTAGAAGTAGCATAACTGCAGTGAGGAGAAAAAACCCTACAAAAAGCAGACCATCAAACTTCAAGGCACTTTTAGCTCTTCCAATAATAGCCTTGTGCTCAATGTTGTTGATAAAATAGAGACTCGCTAAGGTACGCGACAAGAAAAGCATCGTTAAACCCAGAGCTACATTAAATGGGTTCATAACCGCCTCTAAACCATAAGTTGGCTCGACCCATGAAGAGAGATTCATCTCATTTTTTACAAAGTTTCCACCTGTAAAAAATGTCCCTAGAGCGATACCGATAAGTGTAACACCAAGAGTTCCATTTATATACAAAAATGCCTCATAAGTTTTCTGCCCTAAAAAGTTGTTTGGTTTGAGTCTATACTCATAAGAGACCGCTTGAACAATAAAGCAAAAAAGTATAATCATCCAGACAAAATATGCCCCACCAAAACTCACAGCATAGAGCAGTGGAAACGCTGCAAAGAGTGCGCCACCAAACATAACGAGAGTCGTAAAAGTAAGCTCCCACTTTCTTCCAAGAGAGCCAATAACGATACTCTTCTCATCTTCATCTTTTGCAAGAGTGTTTAGAAGTGTTTGTCCTCCTTGCACAAAACTCATAAGAGCGAAAAGCCCACCTAAAAGTGCTACTAAAAACCACCAGTACTGCTGGTATGTAAACAGATCAAACATTAGTGCTCCTCCATCCCTTTTTTAACTTGTGTAAGCATGATTTTTATCTCTGCAATGAGCAGTAGTGTAAATATCGCTGCAAACATAAAAAACGTAATCTGCACTGCTCCCGTAGCGAGCTGTGAGGTTGCCATGCCTACTGGAAGCATATCTTGTATAGCCCAAGGCTGACGTCCTACTTCGGCCACTATCCAGCCCATCTCTCCAGCTACATACCCAAGTGGAATTGAGTAGAGTGCGGAGTAGAGTAGGAGCTTTTTCTCTTCAAGCTTATTCACCATCGAGAAGTAGAGTACAAAGAAAAAGAGTGCTAAGAACCAACTCCCCAAACCAACCATGATGTGAAAACTATAAAAAGTGATAGGCACATTTGGAATGACATCTTTCTCATCCTCTAAGTATCCATACCCAAAGTACTGCTCATGAGCTCTAAAGACCTTTAAGTACTCCTCAGCTTTTACATCAGCACCAAGTTTTTTCTGCTCTTTGTAGCGTTTGAGTGCTTCTATGGCTATTTTCCCTTTGGCTATTTTATCTTTTGCAGGCTCAACTCTATTCTCCGCATCAGTATCACCATAGACTATCTCGTTGATTCCTGGAACATAAGCATCTACGTCATGAAAGCCTAAAAGAGAGAGTGCATAAGGCACCTCTATACTCCATAAAAACTCAGGCTTATCATCACCTATCTCTTTATCTGGTGTTAACTGCCCTATCGCTACAATACTTGCACGTTTATGACCATCATAGAGTCCCTCCATTGCTGCAAGTTTTGCAGGTTGGTGTTGGGCTACTTGGTGTGCCGACTCATCACCTGAGAGCACTAAAAATATAGAGGCTAAAAGACCAAACGTAGCACCTACTACTATGCTTTTTTTCGCTTTTATGACGTCTCTTTTTTTCAAAATATAGTAAGCGCTGATACCCACTACAAAGAGTGAACCCATTACATAACCACTTCCTATGGTATGAAGAAACTTCGAGTAAGCCGTTGGGTTAAAGAGCACATCAAAGAAGCTATCCATCTCAAAGCGTGCCGTGTCTGGATTAAATACCATCCCTGTTGGGTGCTGCATCCAGCCATTTGCGACTAAAATCCAAAGAGCTGAGAGGTTTGAGCCAACAGCAACAAGCCATGTTGAGAGCAGGTGTGTACCCTTGCTCACCTTATCCCAACCAAAAAACATGATGGCAAAAAATGTTGACTCCATGAAAAATGCCATGATTCCCTCTATGGCAAGAGGTGCACCAAATATATCTCCAACTATCCAAGAGTAGTTTGACCAGTTCGTTCCAAACTCAAACTCCATGATGATTCCCGTCGCAAGACCTATAGCGAAGTTGATGGCAAAGAGTGTCATCCAAAACTTCGTTATCTCTTTCCAGACAACGTTACCCGTCTTAACATAAATAGTCTCCATTATCGCTATGATAAAAGAGAGCCCGAGTGTAAGTGGTACAAACAGCCAGTGATATAGAGCAGTGAGTGCAAACTGAGCACGCGACCAATCGACTAAATTTTCTTCCATAATTATCTATTTCCTTGTGTTAAATTTTG
>JAYEHI010000048.1:0-3201 GCA_034659455.1 Campylobacterota bacterium
GAAGTGAATGAAGCAAAAACTTTAGAGCTCTACACAAAAGCAGCAGAGGCAAATCAACCCTATGCACTCTTTAATCTCGGAATTTTATACGAAAACGGTATCGGTGGTGTAGAACACAACCAGTTTAAAGCACATGAACTTCATATGGCCGCAGCAGAGCGTGAGGTTCCACCAGCACAATACGAAGTAGGCTTGATGCTAGAACGCGGACTTGGTTGTGTTCAAAACTACTCAGAAGCAGCATTCTGGTATGAAGAGGCTGCTAAACGCGGTCACCTAGAGGCATTTAATAACCTTGGCGTTTTATACAAAGAGGGGCATGGTGTTGTGCAAGATGATGCAAGATGTTTTATCTGCTTTACACGTGCTTCAGAGGGTGGACTCGCTCAAGGTCACTACAACCTTGGGCTTCTCTATGATCAAGGTATCGGCTGTGAAACTGACAATGACAAAGCACTTGATCTATGCCGTAAAGCTGCTTATGCTGGACATGAGAAAGCAAAACAGATTATCGAAGGTCTACAGTCAGACGGAAAGATAGTATTTTAATCATTAAGGATTTATCATTTTTACAGGACTAATTAGAGAAATCGCAACTGTTAAAAGCTTTGTAGGGTCTACCCTGAGCATAAGAGCAAAACTTAAAGCAAACCTTGGAGATAGCATCGCCATCAATGGTGCTTGTCTTACTGTTGTACAGGTGTTAGCTGATGGCTTTTGCGTTGAGCTCTCTCCAGAGTCTCAAAAACACCTTGTTATAGAGAACTATAAAGATGAAGTACACATAGAACCTGCAATGATGATGGGTGATAGATTTGAAGGTCATGTTGTTCAAGGTCATGTAGATGCTATAGGGGAAGTTACTGATATCAAGAACCTTGGTAACTCGTATGATGTTTTTATTAAAGTTGATAAAAAACAGATTCCTTTTATAGTTCCAAAAGGCTCTATCACTATAGATGGTGTAAGTCTAACTGTCAATGATGTAAATGCCGATACATTTCGACTTACCATCATTCCACACACTATGAAAGAGACTCTCTTTAAAAACTACAAGAAAGGCTACAGAGTCAATGTAGAGACAGATATGTTCGCTCGATATATTTCTCATATCCTAAACCATAAGAAAGATGAAATGAGCTGGAATGATGTGGATAAAATCATGTCGACTCATTACTAATTTTATGTACCTCAAAACTAACTATTTTCCATCTTAAATTGGACTTTCAATTCTTACATCATTTGTTATAAATTCTAATCACAAAACTAATCATAACCATTAGTTTTCTTTATTCTCGTTCCCATCGTCTAATATTGTGAAATAACCACAGTCTCAGACAATGGGAACTAGGGGAAAATTGCATTAAACTATTTATTACACTCTAATATCTAATCTATGAACCGGCTCCTCAGCCAGTTCTTCCCCTTCTTCATCCTCTTTTTCACTTTTTTCACTTCTCTGAGTCTCTCTATCAGCCTCATCGCGTTGATGCTCTCTATCTGGGTCAACCTCTTGATTCTCTTCAGTTGGGCGCACCTCCAAGACCTTTTCATCTTTCTCGTTTATAGCAGCTTGAGCTACCATATTTTGAAAGTCTACACGGTTATTATGGGCGTTTTGCACAGCTGTGGCTGCGGGAGTCATTTGGTTTACAAATATAGCGTTTCCTATCGGTCCAATTGCCATCTTTTAACTCCTAGTATCTATCTCTATAGTCTTATATTTATTATAAAGAACATTAGCTCCACTCTGGATAGTAACTTCTCTACGAGGAGTATAATCGACCAAAAACTTATCTTGCGCAGTCGTTGTAAAGTCCACACAGAGTCTTGCGGCACTTTTGATGATCTTTTCTGGTAAGTTTTGCTTATCGGTTGTGATGATGACATGGCAAGAGGGCTGATCTTTCATATGTATCCAGACGTCTTTTGCTCTTGCGTTTTTTAGCACTTCAACATTCCCTTTCTCATTTTTCCCTAGCTGTACCTTATATCCTTCTATCCAAAAAACCTCTATCGAGTCATTTGTTTGTACTTTTTTAGTTTGTACTTTTTTAGGAAAAAGAAGTTCTATCTTGGCCACATCTTTCGCTGCGTTTACTGTCGCTATAAACAGCTTAAGATGTTCTATCTTAGAGCGAAGAGACTCCTCTTCTATGTGCAAATGCTTTGCTCTTTGTTTCGCTTTTTTGCTTTTGGTAAAAAATGAATCACTTATCATAAAGGCTGTGGGATATCCTCTCTCAAGAACTACCTCAACACTACTCCCATCATAATCGTTTAACGCAAGGTTAAGAGTGTAGGGTTTGATATTTTGTACGTTTGAGAGCACAAGGTTTCCAAGATGTTCATACTTCACTGCCGTCTCTTCAAGACTCTCTTGTGTTTGAAGTTTTGAGTAAAGTTTTTCTAGTTTTTTAAGCTTCTTAGTTAAGAGTGCCACTTTCTGTTTTTTGAGGTTTGATAACTTTGAGTCTTGCTCTTTGTTATAAACACTATACAAAAACTCCTCAACATTATCAAGTGGGTACTCCTTTGCAACAAAAGGAGCCTGAGGAACATCGAGTAGCTTCTGCCCTACTCTCACTTCACGAAAGGAGGAGAAAAGGTCAACATGACGAAGTGCTTCAAGGACACAGTTTTGTTCATCAAGTATAATGATATTTGTATATTTTCCTGTAAACTCTATCTGTAGGTAAGTTATCTCCTCTTTATATGCCGAAGAGATAGAGCATTTAAAGCGAATGATCTTGTCCTCATTTAAAAGCTCTATACCTGAAATATTAGAACGATTAAAACGTTTTGCGATAATGACATCAAAAGGAGCATTATAGACCTTAGAACGTGGGTACTCTTCACACTTAAACATACTAGAGTTTGAGCGAGTCATGTTGAAGTATATGTCATCTCTTTTATCAAACGCCACCTTGATTACACTATCGCTTACTCTATGGATTGCCGATATTTTATTAAAGCTTCTAAGGTAGTCAATTATCTGTTTTAGGTGAGAGAGTTTCATAAGAGTGATTGTATCACATTTTAATGGTTTAATTTAAAAGTGGTTATAATTGCACAAAAAATTCAACAAGAGACTTTACAACTTGCATATCCCTAAAGGTTTCGGAAGAAACTACTTCTCATTAGCAGCGATACAAGCCTATATATCTTTAAGTAAGATAGTCGCACAAAGTAGTTCTGTAT
>JAYEHI010000049.1:0-3195 GCA_034659455.1 Campylobacterota bacterium
CTATTGCCTGGCTTGTATGCTTCTCGTTGTGGTCATAACCAACTACAGTTGTAACATACTCTTGTTTCTTTAAACTAAGGGCTAAAGAACCACCCATAAGTCCTAAACCTACTATTGCTATATTCATTTTTAATCTTTTTTATTATTTGTGAAATTATACTCAATTTACTGTAGATTAACCTCATAATGGGTAAAATCTCTTCTAATTTTACAGATGGAAACTTAATGAGAATATTTTTAACTCTTTTTTTACTTATACTTGCTTCA
Source organism: Campylobacterota bacterium (assembly GCA_034659455.1). Taxonomy (GTDB): domain Bacteria; phylum Campylobacterota; class Campylobacteria; order Campylobacterales; family Sulfurimonadaceae; genus Sulfurimonas. Next base: position 268 of record JAYEHI010000049.1, read on the forward strand.
ACTATGCAAGCACAAACAATAAAAACAATAAATTATGAGGGAATGGTTCACATATCAAAACCGGTAGCTCTTAGAATGTTAAAGTTTGAAGTCGGCGATGAAGCTGATGTGAAAAAGATAAATGACGCTATAAAAAAGTACTTTGAACAGGGCTATTTCAATGATATATGGGTTGAGTTTGAAAATGGCGATTTGACATTTTTTTTCAAAGAGAAGGCTATCATATCAAAGATAGAACTTGAGGGGTGGAAAGAGAATGACGATGATGTAAAAGATAGCGTCATTCAGATAAAAAAAGGGACTCTCTTTAATGAAAAGGTTTTAAACGACGCAAAAAAACGCATCATTGAGGCTATATCGCAAGAGGGGAAAATAGACTCCGTTGTAGAGGTACAAAAAGAGTACTTAGAAAATGGAAGCATCAAAGTTACTTTCATTGTTAACGAGGGTGAAGAGATTATCATCCAAAAACTTAACTATAGTGGCGTTTATGGTTTAGAGAGTGATGATTTTGATGAGGTTATCGCAAACAAAGAGCATGAGTTTATGGGATGGTTTTGGGGACAAAACGATGGGAAAATGTCTCTTCGAGATTTAGCCTATGATAACTTGCGCATTCGTGACTACTACATGCAGTTTGGCTATCTTGACGCTAAAGTGAACGAACCTTTCGTTCGTGTGAACTTTAATCACTATACTGCGGATATGAGTTATCAGATAGATGAGGGAGAGCCATATAAAATACGTAAGATTTCAATCTATCAATCCAAAGAAGTCGTAGATGATCTTTTGATTCGTAACATTATCTCTCTTCAAGAGGGACAGATGTTTAACATCAAAAAATTCCGAAGTGACTCAGAACGCATCAAAACTCTTATCGCAGATAAAAGTTATGCTTTTGTTCAAGTAGTCCCTGACTTGAAAAAGAATAAAGAAGACCACACGGTTGAAGTTGTATATAAAATCACACCGGGTGATAAGGTTAAAATCCGAAATGTTGTTATATCTGGAAATACTAGAACCCTAGATAGAATCGTAAGACGTGAACTCTATCTAGGACCTGGTGACATGTACTCTCTTACGGACTTAAAAGACTCTCGTAATTCACTTGGGCGTTTAGGTTTTTTTGATGGGACGACTATTGAAGAGAAGCGTATCGATAATCGAACAATGGATTTAGTGGTTAAACTAAAAGAAGCACCAACTGGGAATATTCAACTCGGTGGTGGATATGGCTCATATGGTGGTCTACTAGTCAGTGTAGGAGTAAACGATAGAAATGTTTGGGGTTCTGGGATAAATGTAGGTCTAAAAGCTGAAAAGTCACAAACTACAGAGTCTTACTCGTTTAATGTTGCGAATCCAAGACTCAATGATAGTGACTTTAGTGGTAATTTTTCCGTATTTCACTCTACATATGAATATAATGATTACTCGGTACTTACAAATGGAGTAAGTGTTGGGGTTGGTCATAGGTTTTCTCGTTATATAAGTGGTTATATGGGCTATGGCTACTCTGGAAATGCCTATGAGTTTGATGAGACTCTTGATTTGACTGTAACAGATACATACTACTTTGAAGACTATACAAAGAGTGGAGTAACAGTAAGTGCGAAGTGGGATGATACGGATGACTTTTATCTTCCTCGCGAGGGTTTTGATGTATCGCAAAGTTTTGAGAAAACTGGTATTGGTGCAGATGCGGACTATATGAAATCAAGAACAAACTTTGGTAAATACCTAGGGCTAGAGGAGTATATAGGGCTTGATGCTATCTTTAGATACAAGGCTCGTTTGAATATGGTTATAGATAATGGCTATATACCACTGGCTGAAAAGTTTTATATGGGTGGTATTGGAAGCGTTAGAGGGTATGAGTCTTATTCTCTCTCTCCTACAATTACAGATGATAATGGAGTTATAAGACGAATAGGTGGTGAGAAGACTTTTTCAAACTCTTTAGAGATGAGTTTTCCTCTTATACCTAAGGCAAAAATGCGACTTGTTACTTTTGTTGATTGGGGTTTTATCGGTGATGAGAGTATTAGTGATATCTCACGTGGGGGCTATGGAACTGGACTAGAGTGGTTTTCACCAGTTGGACCTATTCAGCTGATGTTTGCAGCACCTCTGAACTACCAAGATGGTGATAGAGCATCAAGCTTTGAGTTCACAATGGGACAGAGATTTTAAGAGCTAAAAATCACTCCAAAATCTTTGTGATTGCACTTAAGCTTATTAACGGCATCTCTACTGATATAGAGAGGTTTGTGAGAGTGTATCTCTAGTTTTTTATTTTTAAAACTCATATCAAAATCTATGTTTTGGGGTCTATGGCTAAGAAGAGATATGCTTAGGGAGAGTAGAAAACTAAGTACATTAGTCGTCCTTTCATCTGGTAGTAACTCTGCATACTTCTTGAGGTGTGAGGCTGCTGGAAGTCTGTTTTTTGCATACTTACAGAGTGTCGCTATAAGTGTAGTACTCTCATGGGTGAAACCATACTCTAAAGCGTTTTGAATAAGATAATAGGTATGTTTATTTTGAGAGTAGAAGTGTACATTGCTCCCAGTTGGATAGACTTTCGCTGCAATTGAGAGTTCGTATCTATACTTTTTATCAATATTTAAAAACTCATATGTTAAATCAAAAAGTTTTTTGCTAAGAGCGTTTAACTGTGAGGAGAAAGATGAGTCTTTTAGATGCGAATCAAGAAGATACTTCACGGAAGTGTTGTAGTTGTGAGGGAACTTATGAGCTGAAGTTCTTAGAAGGTCACTCAAGTAGACTCCCTCTCTAACACCAACACCACTTGTAATGACACTGTTTACCTTAAGTTTACGAAGTACTCTTTGAAGTATAAGCGTCCCTGGTTTGATAACATCTAGTCTATTGTTTTTTATACCTAGGAGTTGCAGCTCATGATTG
>JAYEHI010000050.1:0-40679 GCA_034659455.1 Campylobacterota bacterium
TATGCTTGAACACGAGATTTGTCACCCTCTTTAATTGTTACTGCTAAACGAACAGTATCACCAGCACGGAAATCTGGAATATTTTTCTCAGATGTTTGTGCTTTTTCAAAATTTTCAATATATTTATTTCTCATAAATAATCCTTAATTTTATTTGCATCAATACTATATATTGTGCTTTTTTAGCTGGTCTGGTCTGAAAAACTTAGTTTTACATTCAGACAGGGCTAATTTTAGTGAGCGAATTTTACTATGATTTCCCTTTAAGTATTCTGATGGAACACTTAAAGAATCATAATCCTTCGGTTTTGAAAATGACGGTGCTTCTAGAAGTGGTGTTTCAAAACTCTCAACAGTTAATGAATCACTATTTCCTAAAACGCCATCTATGTTTCTACTAACAGCGTCACATATTACTAAAGAGGCTAATTCCCCTCCAGTTAATATGTAATCGCCGATAGAAAACACTTCATCCGCATATTTCTCAATAACTCGCTCATCAATTCCCTCATATCTTCCACTCACAAAAGCTATATGGGACTTAGAGCTCAAACGTTTGGCATCATTTTGCACAAACTGTTTAGCAACTGGAGTCAAAAAAACTATATGAACATTTTCATCATTTTTTTTCAAATCATCAAGTGCATCAAAAAGAGGCTGAGGGTTCATAACCATTCCAGCCCCACCGCCAACAGCGGTATCGTCTACCTTAGAGTGCTTATTGAGAGAATAATCTCTAGGATTTAAATAATTAATATTTAACAAATCCTTATCAATAGCACGTTTTAATATAGAGTCTTTAAAGTACCCATCTATTAAATTTGAAAAAAGTGTAACAAAAGTAAAGTTCATTAAGAGGCTTCTAAAATATCCATACCACCACTTACAGTGATGATCTTTTTATCTATATCTACGTCTTTTTTGAATGGTTCTATAAAGGGAACTAAAAAGCTCTTTGGCAAACCACCTTGAACTAAATTTTCGTCTGTAACTATACTTAAATAGTTAGTTATAGCGATTCTTTCAACCTCTTTGACTACACCCAGTAGTTTTCCATCTTCATAAACTTGACAATCTTCTAAGTCAAAGAAAAAGTACTCACCCTCTTCAAGATGGCAATTTTTTCTTGTCTCTTCATATGTTGTAAAAAGCTTCGCATTCGTAAACTTTTTAGCATCGTTAATGTCTGAAATATTGTTAATTTTAACAAGACCTCTTTCATAGTTTACATCCGTTAAAGTTATTGTATCTTTTTTATTAATCAAAAAAGTACTTCCAACTCTAAACTGCTCCGGAAAATCCGACTTATCATGTAACTTCATATCACCATGTATACCGACAGTTTTGCCGATGGTAGCTATATGCAACAAAGAGGATTGTACCCCAAGGGCATTTATTCGCTTAGTACTCACTGCAGTGCTTCGACATTTATTCTATAACTTATGCCATCTTTGGCTTTACAGCCAGAAATAACAGTTTTTATAGCTCCAATCATCTTACCACTCTTACCAATCAGCTTACCGATGTCAGCTTGATTAGCATAAAGAACTATTTCCGTAACTTCGTCGCCCTCTTGAACTTCAACTCTTATATCATCAGGATTTGATGCTATCAGCTTTGCAAATTGTGCGACAAAATCAGCGATCATGACTAACGACCAGTTATCTTTTTAACACGGTCACTCATTTGAGCACCAGTACTTAACCAGTAGTCAAGTCTTTCGTTGTCAACAACTAATGTTTTCTCTTCATTCATTGGGTTGTAGTGACCAATAAGTTCAATCCAACCACCATCTCTACGTTTACGGCTATCTGTTACCGCTAAACGATAAAATGGTCTCTTTTTTCTTCCCATACGAGTAAGTCTAATTACTGTCATTGTGTTTCCTTAAAATAAAATAGTTGCGGGGTATTTTTGCAGAATAAATATGTTTGTATTTAATACAAGTAGTTTATTGTGCCTCTTACCGCCTTTTGGCGTCTTATATTCTTACAAGAAGAATACCTTCTAATCACAGAGGAATTATTTCAGAAGTTATTACGATGGCGGAATTATATCGAAGTTTATCTTAAATGTAAATCTTTTTACTTATTTTGTGCTTCAGCAGCTGCTTGTTGTGCTGCAACTTCTTTACGTACTTCATCCATATCTAAAGCTTGTACTTGCTTAATGATATCCTTAAGACCTTCTTCTGGCAAAGCTCCTGCTTGCTGAAAGATACCAATTTTATCTCTCATGATGATAGTAGTTGGAATAGAACGAACTTGAAAGTAACCAGCTAATTCTTGTTGCTCTTCTGTATTTACTTTTCCAAATACGATATCAGGATACTGCTCTGATACTTTTTCATATACTGGTCCATACTGCTTACATGGTCCACACCACTCTGCCCAGCAATCTATAATCACGATATCGTTCTCTTCGAGTGTTTTACTAAAGTTCTCTTCTGTTAAATTCAGTGTTGCCATATTTATCCTTTGATTTTGTTGTTTAAGTTTACTTTAGCGAGGTGCACCAGGCATTCCTGGCATACCACCAGGACCACCCATCTGACCCATCATAGCTTGAAGCTGCTTCATCCCATTTTTTCCAGAGAACTTCTTCGCCATTTTTCCTGCATTTTTGAACTGTTTGATCATACGGTTGATCTCAACTACTGTTAGTCCACACCCCTTAGCGATTCTTGCTTTTCTAGAGTTGTTAAGCAGGTCTGGATTTTCACGCTCTTTTTGTGTCATAGATGATACCATCGCTTTGATATTTTTAAGTTCACCAGAGTTTTCAAAGTCAAAATCTTTGACCGCTTTACTCATTCCACTCATACCAGGTATCATTCCCATGATAGAACTCATACTACCCATTTTTTTCATAGATTCCATCTGCTCTAAAAAGTCGTTAAAATTAAACTTCCCTTTTTGAATCTTTTTCGTTAAACGTTTTGCATCTTTTTCATCTATTGCATTAGCAGTCTTCTCTGCTAACCCTTCAACATCACCAAATCCCATAAGACGATTTATGATACGTTCAGGTATAAAGACTTCGAGGTCTTCCATCTTCTCACCACTACCGATAAAACGCAGAGGTACTTCAACTTGGCTTGAGAGACCAAGTGCTACACCACCCTTAGAATCACCATCATATTTAGAAAGAATAACACCATCGATTCCGATTTTCTCTTTAAAAGTAGTCGCAGTTCTTATAGCATCTTGACCCGTTAAAGAATCTGCTACATAAAAAATCTCATCAGGAGATGCTACTCTTTTCACATCTTCCAACTCTGTCATTAATTCATCATCTATAGCTAAACGCCCAGCTGTATCTATTAAAACAACATCAAAAATTTTCGAGTTAGCATACTCCATCGCTGCTTTCACAACCTCTACAGGGTTTTTCGTCGCTTCATCTTCGTATAGTTCTACTTCTATCTGTGTTGTTATCTGACGAAGCTGTTCAACCGCTGCTAAACGCTGTAAATCGGCCGCAACTATAAGAACTTTTTTCTGTTTATTTTTTAAGTAAGTAGCTAGTTTACCCGTTGTAGTCGTTTTACCTGAACCTTGAAGTCCTGTCATAAGTATAGTCGTAGGAGGATTTGGTGCAAAAACGAACCCTTTGTTGCCACCAATTTCTAAAAGAGCGTTTAGGGACTCTCTAAGAGCTTCTAAGAATTGATCTTTTCCAATTCCTTTCTCTTTTGTAAGAGTTTGTACTTGGGTTATTAGACCTTTTACAACTTTATGGTTCACATCAGCTTTTAAAAGATTTTTTTTGAGTTCGCCTAGTGCTTTTGTGAGTGCCTTGTCATCGTCATGAAAACGAATCTTCTTTATGGCACTTGTAAATGAGTCTGTTAAAGTGTCAAACATATAATTCTCTCTTGTTGTAGGTATAAAAGTGGCGGATTATAGCTTAATTTTGCTTGAAGGATTCTTTATAGTTACAGAGCAAGAGAAAATCGCTCTGCTCTCTTTTAAGTCCTAAACTTATTGAAAGTTAATAAACTCACGTGGTTCTGGCGATACAAACTCCATGCCAAGAAGTCTCACTTTATGAGCGTGAAGCATAACTCTTTTGGTTTTACGTCCACCATACTGCACGTCACCAACTATTGGATGATCTATATAACGAAGATGCACACGAATCTGGTGTGTACGCCCATGATGAATGATACATTTGATTTTTGTCTTATTTGCACTTACTAAGTCTGGAAAAAACTCACTACGAGCAGGTTTTCCTTTGGGCGATACATTTGAGAATGCTTTATTATTTTTCTTCTGAGTAATGATGCCTTTGTCAACTTCTACAGGCTCGCTCATTATCCCTTCAACCCATGCGATGTACTCTTTGTATACTCTGTCTTGTTTAAACTCTTTGATAGCTTTCTCACGAAACTCTTCATTTTTAACTAGCATTAAAACGCCACTTGTTTCACGGTCAAGTCTATGTAGTAGTACAGCTGGTTTGAACTGGCGTTCTAGTTCATCTGAGTTTACATAAGGAGGTTTATCCACTACTAAAATGTCATCATTTTCAAAAATGATTTTTGCTTTTTCGAGCTTCATTACTCTGAATTTTGTATCTGTATTTATCTCACCACGAGCGATCATTACTTTTTTATTTCCAACATATACAAGTCCACGATCTATCATCGACTTCGCATTAGAGTTTGAAATTCCTTCTTGTATTGCAACAAGTTTATATGCTTTTTCTGTAGCCATACTCATGACTCCTTAATTTTATTTATAATAGGTTCTAAATCTATCTTCTCTTCTACCACTGAAGGTGGAAGCTCTTTTGCCTCTCTGAGTGCCTTATGTATATAATCACTCTCTACATACTGTACATGATGGACACACTTAAAAAGTTCCTTCTGATGAAAGAAGTGTTTTCCAGTTATTATTTTACACCCAAAGTAAGCCGGTTCAAGTGGATTGTGTCCACCTATGTCATCCTTAAACGCACCACCAAGTATAGCTATGTCACTTATGGCATATATATTGTTTAGTTCTCCCATCATGTCAACAAGAACTATATCTGAGTCAAAACTCTTGTCCTCAGAAAAACGCGAAAGTGTTAAAGAGTTCTCAGTTGCATAACTCTTGAGTAATTCATAAACGCCATCGAAGCGCTCAGGATGACGAGGTACAACAACTAGTTTGGCGTTTGAGCTCACTCTGTACTCGACAAATGCCTTTATGACACTCTCTTCTTCACCCTCGTGAGTACTTCCTGCTACTATGAGTTCACAACTTGGTTTCTCATACTCTTGCGTTTTTTTTATCTCGCCTGCAAGTTTTATGTTACCAATGACTTCTATGTTTCTAGCTCCAAGTGCTAAAAATCTATTTTTATCTACTTCACTCTGCACATAGATAGTCTCAACATAAGATAGAAGTTTTTTATAAAACCATGCAAACTGAAGATACTTCTTTACACTTTTATCAGAAATTCTAGCATTTAAAAGAACTACTCTTGTTCCTCGACTAAATGCCACTGCAAAAAGAAGGTACCAAAACTCTGCTTCAAGTACTACAAGTAGTTTTTGTTTCTTAACCCAAAATGGTAAGAACATCTCATAAGGCAAGTACCTCACCTGGGCATTATATTTTTTCGCTTGAATTTGACCAGTCTGAGTTATCGTCGTGATGAGAACATTACTATCATCTAACTCTTTTAGTATTGGCTTGAGTGCATTAGCTTCGCCTAATGAGCAAACATGGAACCAGATAGAATCTTGACTTGTAAAACGTGGATTTTTAAAAAGAAAAAAACGTGCGGGAATTGACTCTCTGTACTTTTCCTTAAACGCTAAATAGAGCAAAAGCGGCAGCGCTAAAAAAAATAGCCCTACGCTTACTGCAAAATAGAGTAAGGTAAAGGGTTTCAAACCTACTCTTCGTTAGGCTTCATGTAAAGGATTCTTCCACAGTGAGGACAAGTAGTTATATCTTCAGCTTTTATAACATCTGCATAAACCTTATCACCGATGATCATATGACAGCCCATACAAGCTTGATCTTCAACTGGAACTACAGTTGTGTTTTTAGCCCAACGACGAATCTTTTGGTAAAAAGCCAAACCTTTTTGGTTTATTTCACCAAGTAGCTTCTCTTTTTTTACAAAAACCTCTTGTCTCTCTTTATTGATAGACTCAAGCCTAGCATCTACATCAGCTTTAACACTCTCTAAAGACTCAGTTAACTCAACAAGAGAAGTTTTCGCTACTTCTATCTGCTCGTTTTTAACTTCGATGATTTTTTCAAGTCTTTCTATCTCTTCATTTGCGAAAGTAACTTGTTCTTTTGCTATCTCCTCTTCAAGTTGGAGTGACTTCATTTCACGTTCAGTTTTAATCTCACCGCTTTTCTTGGAGTTCTCTTCAAGTTTTTGTGAAAGTTCTGCAAGATGGAGTTCATTTTTACTTTTTTTAAGCTCTTCGTCTTTGATTTCACTAGTTAAGTTCTCAATATCAGACTCGATACTCTGAGTTTTTGCTAAAGCAGCTTCATAGTTGTAGTTTGCTTCTTCAATTTGAGGTTCAAATGCATCGATATCTTTATCTACGATAGACAAGTCGATAAGCTGTTGAAGATGGTTGTTCATTGGTGTCCTTTAGGGGTGTATATATGTAAATGGGTTTTCTGATGACGCAATTATAACTTTTAAACCTAAATTTTTCAAATGTTTCTCTAAAATTTTTCCAAAAAAACACTCACTTTCGTAATGTCCTATGTCAATAAGAGAGAGGTTTATGCTTTTTGCTTCCATCGCGTCATGGTATTTCACATCACCAGTTAAGAAACAATCTGCATCTAAACTTCGCATAAGTGAACAACCCGAACCAGTAGTAAGAGCGACCTTTGATACATGAGAGCTACACTTTACAGTACGAACGACATCAAGTCCAAATGCTAAAGAAACTCTTTTTGCAAAGCTGTCGAAATTCTCATCTATATCTAGATAAGCGACAAAGCCATCTTTTTTTGCAATTTCACATCCGAGTACCTCTTTAGCAACGTACTCATTAAGGTGTGTTTGATCAAAATTTGTATGCATTGCAATATTGCTAATATTTTTTTGTATCATTTTCTGTATAAGGTTTGCTGGATATTTACTAAATTCAAGCTGCTTCAACCCACCAAATATTATGGGATGATGCGTGATGAGAAGTGTGTTGTTTTCTAGTGAATCAATAAGCTCTTCATCAACGTCTATACTAAGTGCTATTTGTGAGATCTCTTCACCAAAATCGCCAACTAACAGACCAGAATTATCCCACTTCTCTTGGAGTTCAAAAGGGGAGAGTTCGTTTAAAAATTCATATATTTCAAGAAGTTTCATCTTACTTTCCTACGTTTAACTTATCAAGTGCTTCTTTGGCTTTTTCAAGATTAGGTTCAATCTCTAATGCTGCGTTGAGATGCGTTCTTGCAGATGCAAACTCTGATTCTTCCATGTATATCAGTGCCATTTCTAAGTGAGTAAATGGATTTTCACCATCAACACTTAGTGCTTCTTTAAAAGAGTCTAGTGCTTCTTCGTTTCTCTTTTGAAGTGCTAGTACATAACCCATCTTGAAAAGTGTCTCCCCATTGTTAGGTTCTTTAATATTTGCTTCACTATAGATAGCCAAAGCTTTTTGAAGGTCACCTTTTTGTACCTCTTCATCTGCTTTTTCAATGAGTGAAGCAGAATCAAAAGTAGAAAATGCTTCTACTGATCTTGGTGTTTGTATATCAGACTCTTCATTTTCACTGTTTTCATTATTTTCTTTTGGATCTTGCAGGGTCTGAATATGTTCATAAATTTTAAATGCAAAAAAAGCGGATGCTCCAAGCATCAATATTTGAAAAAGTGTCATTATTGTTTAGTTCCTTTGTTATTTAGTAAATTTTTATTCATCAGTGCAATAAGTTGCAGAGGATCTACTTGAATCCCATTTATTCTAGCTGAAAAATGCAAATGAGGTCCAGTGACCCTTCCACTCTTTCCTGAAAGACCAAGTTTCTCACCTTTTTTGACCAACTGATTTTTTGCAACACTAAACGAGCTCATGTGAAAATAGCAAGTATAAATACCCTCGCCATGATCGAGTAAAACGGTTCCGCCTGAGTAAAACCTATCTTTAACTAAGACCACTCGTCCATCATTGGCTGCTATAATAGGTGTACCTACTTTAGCACGGTAATCCGTTCCACTATGATACCCTTTGAGTGAGCCGTTATAGATTCTAGCCTTTCCAAAAGAGCTTGTTATCTTAGAGCTCATCGGCTCTATAAACCCTGAAGATATATAACTTTTAGGTGTAACAGTATTGTAGATTTTCATAGCCTCTGCATACTCTTTTGACACTCTTTTCTTTACCTCTTTGCTTTGAGGGTTTACCTTAGAACTGCTTACTGTTATCTCTTCTTTTTCATACTGCCCATCTACTACTTTTAAAAGCATTGTTTCATTTTTAAGTTTTTTATTTTGTAAGTAACTGATATGAAGGGTTTTATTTTCCGGTTTTTCATAGTAACTAAATGGTATAAGTGCATATTTAAAAGATTTGTTTTTAGGTTTATCAAAAACTTGAAATATTTTTTTACCCACTTTGACACTCTTGTAAACGATGCCACTCTGTGGTAAAAACTCTAAAAGTACAGTTTTCCCATTTGCAATTTTATAGTCCGATACCTCAACCTTAGTGATGTCAAATGCCACTAAAAAAGAGAGTGAAGAGAAAAAAAGAGCTAAGAGTTTCATTAGTAATCCTTCATCGCCCTAGCGATATCTCTCTTTTGATCTTTTGCTTTTAGGTCTTGGCGTTTATCATGGAGTTGCTTCCCTTTTGCTATGCCTATCTGAATTTTTGCAAGGTTTCTATCATTAAAATAGAGCTGAATTGGCACTATCGTATACCCATCTCGGTTTACAGCTTTAAGCATCTTCTCTATCTGCTTTTTGTGAAGTAGCAGTTTTCTAGCACCTCTCTCCTCATGTCCATAAAAGTGATTTGTTGTTTCTAGTCTACCTATATGAGCATTAAAAAGAGTCGGCTCATTTTTTACAAACTTTATAAAACTATCTTTTAGGTTTACACGATGTGCGCGTATACCCTTCACTTCACTCCCTGTTAAAACCAAACCAGCTTCAAACTTCTCTTCTATAAAGTAGTCATGATATGCTTTTTTATTTTTTGCTATTGTCTCACCCATTTGATATTCTCTCTTTTACTCTAAAAAAACTACTCCCACTTCCACTAAAGAAGTATCCACTTTTAAAATGATTTTTCAACTCTTTATACTCTTGAAGAGCTGGCTTAAAAAGGTCATTTGCCTCATCTGCACTCATCTTTTCTAGTATATCAAGACTATATGTCTCTTTTAACTCTTGCGTCTCAAAGCCATCTATAGGAGCAAAAAAATCTTCTCTATATACTGTGTATACTTGAGGGGTACTTATCTCTATTTTTGGAGTGTATGTTTCAATATCTAAAAGCTCCTCTTTAAACTCCTCGACTACCTCTCCTATTCCACTTACATTTGCGCTATCATAGCCATATATAAAAAATGGAACATCCGCACCGACTTTAAGTCCGATAACTGCCAACTCATTGAGGCTTAACCCTAAATCTAAAACACCATTACACATCTTAAGGTAAGTCGCAGCATCGCTACTGCCCCCACCAAGCCCAGCAAATGCTGGTATGTTTTTTGTAACTTTTACGGCATAAGTACACATAAGCTCTTCTAGTTTTTGAGACTTAGTTGCCTCTTTTAAAGCGAAGTAAGCTTTGTAGATAGTATTTTGCTCTGTTGCACATGCAAAATCTCCTACTATCTTAAACTCTCCCGCTCTAGAATCTGTCTCCTCTTTTTTAGCAAACTCCAACTCATCATACAAGTTATCCACTCTCATAAAACGCGAAACGATTTCATGGTAATTGCCACGAGTTCCCGTTATTTTTAAAAATATATTTACTTTTGCATAAGCTTTATATTTTTTCATATTTTTACTTACCTAGGAGTTTACTAAGGGAGTCTATTACATTTTCATCAACACTAGCCACAGCAGCGATATTTCTCTCTTTTACTTCCTGTATGAGTTCATCTCTAATGATTGAAACCTCTCTTGGAGCATCTATGCCTAGTTTTACTACTCCATTTTCTATGGAGACTACTTTTACAACTATGTCGTCGCCTATCACTATAGACTCGTCTAGTTTTCTTGCTAATACTAACATTCGATTCTCCCTAGTTCGTATTTTACTGTATCGTCTTTAATGGTAATTATTGAAATACTTTTGCCATTGTCCAACCAGTAACTACCTTCAGTCTGTACTTTAAAATCTTCTAAAGCAAGAACTCTTCCATAAGTGATATTCTCATAATCACCCAAATAGTGGTTTTGCTCAATATTGAGAGATTTTTTGATATCTAAGGCTTTTTCATCCTCATAAAAAAACATTCCCTCATTAAGTCTCTCTAGCATACTGAGACTTCCATATTTCAACCCAAGTCTATTAGCTATCATAAGTCCAAGTGAGCGAATATAGGTCCCTTCACTTACCTTAGCTTCAAACGTCACAAAAGGATGACAGTAGTGAATAAGCTTCATCTCATAAATAGTAGAGTTTATCTTGTTAAGTGTAAATGCCACACCAGCACGTGCTAAATCATAAGCACGTTGTCCATTGATGCGCTTTGCACTAAAAATAGGCGGTTCATACTCAAGTTCACCCTGAAGAGATTTTATAACTTTTAAAACTTCCTCTTCTTTGAACTCTTTTAAAATCTCAACGTTCTCTATCATTTCACTATCTAGGGAGTCACTCTTTGCCCCTAACCAGAGTGTCGCTCTATAAACCTTTGGCGTTTTGTTTAAAAAACGAAAGAGTTTCGTGTAGGTTCCAAAACCTATAAGTAAGACCCCTTTTGCAAAAGGATCCAGTGTTCCTGAGAAACCTGCTTTTTTGTCATTGTACTTTCTTTTCAGAGTGTAAAGAAACTTATTAGAACCTATTCCAGTTGGCTTATAAGCTACAAATAGTCTATTCACTACTTTTAAAGTCTCTCTACAAATGAAGCTAAAATCTCACGAGTATTTCCAGCAAAGTTTATACTTAACTTGAACTCACGACCAGCTTTACTAACGCCATTGATTCGTCCCGTTCCAAAAATCTTATGACGAACTAAATCACCCTTTTTAAATGCAGTGTTTTTTTCAACTATGAGTGAACCCTCACAAAGACCTGCCTCATTAAAAAACCTACTCTTTACAAGATCACTTCTCCTACCTTTATAAAAACGACTTCCAGCATGAGAGAGAACAAGACCATCTTTTGCTCTAGTCATAGAGACATAGCCTAAACGCCGCTCCTCTTCTAGGTCGCTTCCATCTCCAACAAGAGGTAAAAATCCCTCTTCAAGCCCAATGATAAAGACATGCTCGAACTCTAAGCCTTTAGAAGCATGAATACTCATCATATAGATCGCTTCACCCTCGACTTGATCTTGTTCACTCTGAAGAGTGAGCTCATTTAAAAACTCATCTAAAGAACTCTCTGGAGATTTTTTTACAAAATCACGAAAGAGTCCATAAAACTCATCCATATTTCGTACTCTCTCAGACTCGTCTTGCATCCCTTTATAGATATCTTTAAGATGAAAAGTCTCTTCTAGGACATCTATAAACTCATATGTAGACTCTTTTGAGACTTGAGCAATGCTCTGTATATTTTGTACAAAACCTTTAAGGGTTGCTGCATTTTTCTTTTTAACTAATGCTTCTAACGTAGCTAAATCACTACTTTTTATATACTCAAAAATAGAAGTCTCGTTTGAGTGAGCTGCTAGTTCTATCTTGTCTACACTCGCTTTACCGAGTCCGCGCTTAGGTTTGTTAATGATGCGTTTAAGAGAGAAGTCGTCATGGTTGTTTGTAATAACTCTGATGTAGGAGATCAAGTCCTTCACCTCTGCTCTATCGTAGAACCTCTGTCCACCAACGAGCTTGTAACCTATGCCTACACGGTTTAGCCCCTCTTCTATGGAACGAGAGAGTACATTTACGCGGTACAGCACTGCTATCTCTTTAGCCTGCACACCTGCGTCTAAGAGTTTTCTGATGTGAATCGCTATCTTTCTCGCTTCTTCATTCTCATCTAAAGAGTTCAGTACAGTGACGTCATCGCCATTCCCACGAGTCGCGATAAGCTTCTTTCCTAAACGCGAACGGTTATGTTCTATAAGTGCATTTGCTACATTGAGTATAGGTGTTTTGGAGCGATAGTTCTCTTCAAGCTTATAGATGTTCGCACCCACAAAATCTTGATCAAACTCCATAATGTTACGTATATGAGCCCCTCGCCATCCGTAAATACTCTGATCGTCATCCCCAACGACACAAATGTTAGCATGAGTTGTACAGAGTTTTTGTATAAGCTTCAACTGCAGTTCATTGGTATCTTGATACTCATCGATCATAATATACTGATATTTTTGGGACGTCGCTTCTGCAAGTTCCTTATTTTCATTGAGGAGTTTATAAGTAAGTGCGATAAGGTCATCAAAGTCTAAAAGATTGTTCTCTAGCAAGTAGGCTTCATAAGCTCTATAGACTTCCGCTATCTGCTTGTAGTTAAAAAGTTCTGCTTGTTTATAGGCGTCATCTGGAGTTAGAAGTGAATTTTTATAACGTGAAATTTCACTCGCTATCAAAGGTGTAGGAATCTCTGCATTTATTTTTTTGATGATGCGTTTTTTATCATCCGTATCTATCACCACAAAGTTATTTTGGCGACCAAGAAGATGAATGTTAAACTTCAAAAATAGCAAGCCGAACTTGTGAAATGTACATAGCAGTGGAGGATAGGCAACATTTTCTATCATAGCTAATGATCTCTCTTTCATCTCTTTTGCCGCTTTATTGGTAAAAGTCAATGTAAGCGTATTGGAAGCTGGTATGCCAAGAACCTCAATCAAGTATGCTAAACGAGATACAATAGTAGTGGTCTTTCCACTACCTGCTCCGGCAAGGATTAAAACAGGTCCTTCCGTTTGCTTCACTGCACTAGATTGAGACTCGTTTAATCTATTAAATATTTTTTCCATAATCACCACTACTTGTAATATCAATTTGCTATATTATATATTATATCTAAATTGTGTAAATTATTACAAAACTATTGCATTAATTATAATTTATCGTTATAATTTCTTTATTATATTTACTTATAGGAATTATTATGTTAAAAGATTTTGCTAAACTTCAGACATTTTTAATGGTTATAAAAGAGAAAAGTTTCTCTAAAGCATCCGCTAAACTTGGTATCTCACAACCAGCTGTTACACAACAGATAAAATATATCGAAGACTATCTAGACACTAAAATAGTTGATAGAAAAAAGAACGGAATAGTACTTACTAAAGAGGGTGAAGATCTTTATAGAATCGCCACTAGACTTGAAAAGTCTATCGTAAATAGCGAAAAAGAGCTACTTAAAATCATCAACAAAGAGTTTACCTTTGTAATGGGTTCCTCTTTTTCCATAGGAAACTATGTACTTCCAAACTATCTTTCAGAGATAAAACAGCGTATTGATAATGAAGTTTTTATGAATGTTGATATGTCAGATAAAATTATCGAACAACTAGAAGATAAAAAAATTGACGTTGCGCTCATTGAGTCGCCAGTCTTTAAAGATGGCGTTATCTATAGAGAGTGGGTTGAGGACGAACTTGTAGTATTTTCAAACCAACCTCTTAAAAAGCAGTTAAATGCCGATGATCTTCTTGACTTCAACTGGATATGTAGAAATGAAGAGTCGCACACTAGAAGACTAACAGCGGAAGTTTTTGAAGAGATAGGTGTTCAGTGTAACAACTTTAACGTTATTGGCGTCTTGGCAAGTCCCACAGCTATCAAAGAATCTATCGTTCATGCCGATAAAACAAGTGATAGACCTCTTGTCTCTATCATCTCTCGTCATGTTATTAAGTCCGAAATTGAAAATGGAACTCTCTATGAGGCAAAACTAAAAAATCATAAGATAAATAGAAACTTTTATATAGCTTACCTTAAAGATAGAAAGCACGACGCGTTTGTAGATAACGTAGTTAACTTTCTACTTTCACTAAACAAAGTGTAAATAGAAGTTATTTTAAAAATTTAGAGTTTTCTGGATTATTTAAAAAAGACGCCATTGAGTTTTTAACACCTTTGTCATCTTTTATCTCTTCTCTTTTAATTTCACTCTTCTCTTTGTAGACAGAGAGGTTTATTAGCACTGGTGTTTCATCCACGATTACCTGCATGATACTTAAAAGTGGTACCTGCACTACGCTTCCAAAGTTATCACTACCAAAGCCAGCTTCAAAGATAAGCATCTCATTTTCTATTCTTGCAGTGTCAAAAGTGTATCCCGCTAGAAAAAAAAGTGTAAGTGGTCTAAATTCTTTGCTTATCTCTTCTGGCAACACTGGATCAAAATCAATCTCTTCTATTTTACAAAGAATTCCAAAATTCTGTTCACTCTCAAAAAAGTGAATGATCACATCCTGGATGCTTCTTTTCATTATCTGAGCAAAGCCTTTTTCATCAATTACATTCTCTAGCAAATTATATCCTCTATATTGTTTAGGGGTATTATATCAAAATCTATTATCGCATTCATTAGTGCCACTTTTGTAAACTCTCTTATATCGTCAACAAAAATATCTGCTTCAACTAATAAATCATCTTTTAGATAACGCTCTCTTGTAGTCCCATAAAGCAGAGGTCTTTTAGGTGTTAACCATCTTTTACCATCGTAAAAAGCGACATTAGCAATAGATGTATCAGTCACTAATCCACCTTTGACAATCAAAATATCATCGCAGTTACCTCTAAGTGCGAACAACTCACCAATAGCATCTCTATTCTCATACTTTTTTGGGTACTCTATATCATCACTATAGACAATTTTCAGGGTTTTTACTTGGCGTTTAGAGTAATTAAGATACTCCACATTTAAAGACTCTTTATCATAAACTACTCTGCATCTAAACAGACCACGACTTGGTGGTTTTAAACTTTGCAAAAGTGTATGTTTTTTTGATCCCTCAAGAGTATTTTCTAGACGCCGCTGATGGTACTCAAGATTATAAACCTCTCCGTTAACCGCTTTAATCGTCTCTAAGTACTTCTTACTCACTAAATAGTTCTGTACTTAGGTATCTCTCACCTGTATCGCAAAGTATAGTTACTAATGTTTTACCAGCAAACTCTGGACGAGATGCGATTTGCATAGTAGCCCAAACATTTGCTCCTGCAGAGATACCAACAAGTAGACCCTCTGTTTTTGCCAGCATCTTTGCAGTAGCCATCGCGTCTTCATTGCTTACTTTCATAACTTCACTATAAACAGATGTATCGAGGACTGCAGGGACAAACCCTGCACCAATACCCTGAATTTTATGTGGCGATGGAGCTTCTCCGGATAAAATTGCGGAAGCTTCTGGCTCAACTGCGACTATAGTAATATCTGCAATCTCTTTTTTTAAGATACGAGAAGTACCAGTAATCGTGCCACCCGTTCCAACTCCGGCAATAAATACATCAACTTGTTTTTCGGTATCCTTAAGAATCTCCTGTGCTGTTGTCAACTCATGAATCTCAGGATTTGAAGGATTTTCAAACTGCTGAAGAACTATAGAGTTTGGAGTCTCACTTTGCAGTTCATCCGCTTTTGATATAGCTCCATTCATCCCCTTTGCTGCTGGCGTTAGAACTAGCTCTGCGCCAAGAGCTTTTAGGAGATTTCGACGCTCTATGCTCATGGACTCGGGCATCGTTAAGATGAGTTTGATATTTTGTGCGGCACAGTTTGCAGCTAATGCAATTCCTGTATTACCACTTGTTGGCTCTATGATAGTCGTCCCTTCTTTGATAATACCAGACTCGATACCTCGTCGGATCATATTAAGCCCTATCCTATCTTTTACTGAACTTGTAGGATTCATAAATTCGCATTTACCTAAAATAGTAGCACCCGTTATCTCCGACGCTCTGTTTAGTCTCACTAGGGGTGTATTGCCTACTAGGTCTGTAATGTTATTTGCTATATTCATAATACTTATTTCCTTTTATTGAGGTTATTTTACTATAAGTATATTAATTTCAGATATTTTTTATATTTATGTACAATTAACTCAGATTAATATTCAAAAGAGGTTTTAATGGCTATATATTACAGTGATGGTAAAAAACTAATGTATGTGGAGTATGATGTGATGCCACAAATCAACGATACAGTTGATGGAATGAGAGTACTCTCGGTAAACTCTAAAGATGATGGCGAATATGCTGTTTTCCTACTTGAGCCTAATACACGAATCACCTGTTATATATTTGATGAAATATTTATAATTGGCAAAGCCGATAGCTTTGATAGCTTAAGCGATGCTATTGAGTCTTGGAAAATGGACGAAATATAGAGTAATGCATCAACTATCAACAATCTGGTTTCTCCCGCTACTCTTAGCTTTGTATAAATTTTCATTTGCAATGTAATACATCATATGTCTTCCACTAACTCTTTGTATATAGTACGTCACTAATCCCAATGAGATAGTCAAGATTGATTTTGATGTATTATGATAATAACTTAGTTTTATTTATCTATATATTTATAATTGCTAAGATACATATATGAGAAAATTGACAAAAAAAGAAAAAAATACAAGAATAAAACAGCTTAATGGCTGGATATTTACAATAAATAGTCGTTTATCTAGACTTGAAAATATTTATGAATACACACAAAAAGATATTAAAGGTATCAATATAATATTAAAAGAGGAAAGAAATTCTCCATACTATTCAATTCCCGAGTTTATTGATGACTTTAAATTTGAACAAGATAAATTTACTAACATAGAAGCTGCTGAAATTTATATTAAACAAATATCGGATTTATTTTTTCCATATAGAGATCCAGAAACATTAATCCATCATATGCCAAAAGTAAAAGATTATTATGGAAGATATCCAAATTTATTAATAAGGAGAACAACCTTTGAGATAGAAGCAATGATTGACCACAGCTCAGAAATTAGCAAGCTTAAAAGTAAGTTACTTAAACATAAAAAAAATTTAAAAAATTTTGAAAGTCAAGAAACATATACAACTACTCAAATTGATAAGGGAGTTAAGAAGAAAGAAGATTATCAAGAACGTATAAAAAAAACGACCTTAGAAATTACATATAGAAAATTTATATCAAAATAGGAAATCAAGAAAACGATTAGAAGAATTTATACGTGGAGAAAGTGAATATGATACATATATTATAGGTTTTGAAGAATATACTAAAGAGACCATCCCCGATACAGCCCTTATTCCTTATGGGAAAAAAGAAAAAAAACGTAGAACTTGGATACATAATAATATTACAGATATTAAAATTTTAAAGAGTAGAATAAAAAAATATAATTATGAATACAGTGAATATCTAATAGAAGCTGGTTCAGAGGGGAAAAAACAGTTAGACAATGGCTAATGAATGAAGATATTGAGTTTGAAGAACAAAAACGATTTTCCGACTGTATAGATAAATCAACATTACCATTCGATTTTTTTCTTCCTACTTGGAAAATACTAATAGAATTTGATGGTGCTCAACACTATATTCCTATTGAACTTTTTGGTGGAGAAGATGGTTTTATAGATAGGAAGCGAAAAGATTCTATAAAAACTAAGTGGGCTAAAAATAGCGAGTATAAACTTTTTAGAATTCGTTATGATGAAAATGTGGAACTAGCTTTAAAGTCTATATTTATTCAAGAATAATATTAATGAGTCAAAGTTATGAAAATTCTTAATATTTTCGTATAACAAAGATATAAATAAACGTATCAAAAGAGGAGTTATTTTAATATTTTTAAGTGGTGCGCAGAGGGGGATTTGAACCCCCACACCCGAAGGCACAACGACCTCAACGTTGCGTGTCTACCGTTCCACCACCTGCGCATTTAAAAGTGATATAAAATGGTTTGGCTCAAAAGAGTCAAACCAGAGGTTACTTAAGAAGTCTAATGACTATCCTAAGTATGGGTTAGCATAAAGAGCGATTAACGCAATAACTAGTGCGTAAATAACTTGTGCTTCGATCATTGCAAGAGCGATGAACATTGTAGTCATTAGTTTAGCACCAAGACCTGGGTTACGTGCAGTACCAGCGATAGTAGCAGCAGCAGTATGACCCATACCGATAGCTCCACCAAGAGCAGCAAGACCAAGACCAAGACCAGCAGCGATCATTGAGTATGCTTTTAGAGTTTCGTTAGCAACGTTACCCTCAGATGCGAATGCAGCAGCAGAAAATGCTACTAGTAAAAAAAGAATTTTTTTCATTATATTGTCCTTAAAAGTATTACAAAATCGTTCGGATAGCGTAACCTCATCTTGCAATGAAGCAACCCACACATAAATGCTAGGATTTCCCTACTAAAAATTGATAGGCGAATTATATGTAGTTTCTGCTAAAAAATAGATTAAAATCTATTAAACTTACGTCTAAAGCTCTTTTCTAACTCTACAAGTATGTAAATACTCAAACTAGACAATAAGATCAATGACCACTCGTAGACCCCAAGAGGGGATGTTTTAAAGACTTTGTTCATAAATGGTATGTATGTAAATACAATCTGCAAGAGAGTCATACCTAAAACGCCAAATAGTAATACTTTATTTGTAAAAAACCCTAAGCTAAACATCGAGTAACGAAGAGAACGACAGTTAAAAAGGTAAAACAGCTCACCAAATACAAAAATATTTACCGATGCCGTTCGTGCAATATCCTCTGAATATCCTATATCCTGTAGATGCCAAAAAACTCCAAATGCTCCAATCAATAAGAGAATACCAACTAAAAGGACTCTAATAAGAAGCGTCTGAGTCAATATGGGAGTATGAGGTTTTCTAGGAGGATACTCCATCAGATTTTTCTCTTTTGGCTCAAAGGCGAGCATTAGACCTAAAAGAATCGCCGTTGTCATATTTATCCAGAGTATCTGTACTGGTAAGATAGGCAAAGCAACTTTAAAAAAGACTGCAAACATTATCACAAGACCCTCTCCAATATTTGTCGGAAGTGTCCATGTAATAAACTTGACAATATTATCAAATACCCCGCGTCCCTCTTCTACTGCATCTTTGATGGTTGAGAAATTATCATCGAGTAGAATCATGTCTGCCGACTCTTTTGAGACTTCAGTCCCTGTGATTCCCATCGCTGTACCAATGTTAGCCTGCTTAAGTGCAGGTGCATCGTTAACGCCATCTCCTGTCATCGCTACTATGTTTGAGTTAGCCTGAAGAGCTTTTACTAAACGCAGCTTCTGTTCTGGTGCAACACGGGCGTAAACGTTTACCTTTTCAACTACTACTGAGAGTTCCTCATCGCTAAGTGCTTCTAACTCTAAACCATTGAGAGTCTGGAACTCTTCATCTATCTTTATGCCTATCTCTTGTGCAATGCTTAGTGCTGTAACTCCATGATCACCCGTTATCATCTTTACGCTAATGCCCGCGTCATGACACCTTGCTATGGAGTCTATGACTTCCGGTCGCGGTGGATCTATCATAGCCTGAAGTCCTAAAAAAACTAAATTCTCCCTCAGATGATGGTGTTCAACCTTTTCAAGGCTCTCTGGTGCATCTAGGCGAGCAAAAGCGAGTACTCGCATCCCTTTTTTTGCCATTGACTCCGCAGCTTTATAGATTGAGTCTTTATCAATAGGTTTTAGTGAACCATCGCTATCCATACAACTACTACAACGTTCAAGTATCTTTTCCACCGAGCCTTTCACATACGTAGAAAATATCTTTTCATCTACCCTATGATAGTGAGACGCCATATATTGATGCTCTGATTCAAAATAGAGAGTATCTATATGAACCATGCTCTCTTGGATTTCATCCTTTGTGATTCCCGCTTTAAGTGCAGAGACGATTAAAGCGCCCTCCGTTGGGTCTCCATTGACCTTATAACAATTTGACTCCTGTAGCAAGTCTGAACCATTACACATGATTCCCGCTACAAGAAGCTCTTTGAGGAGTATCTCACTCTTGATATCTACAGTTTTTGCGTCTTTAGTTATTTCACCATCTGGAGCGTAACCAACACCAGAGACTGTGTACAGAGTGCCATCTAAATAAATCTGCTTTACAGTCATTGCATTTTGAGTGAGTGTTCCCGTCTTGTCAGAACAGATTACACTTGTGCTTCCTAGCGTCTCGACAGCGGGAAGTTTACGAATGATAGCTTTTTTTGCCGCCATCTTGGAGACGCCAATGGCGAGAATAATGGTCATAGCCGCTGGCAACCCTTCGGGAATTGCCCCAACTGCAAGTGCCACAGAAGCCATAAACATCTCCACAACAGTACCACCATGATACATTCCAACTCCAAAGGTAACTACTGACATTCCTAAAATGATATATAAAAGAGTATGTGAAAAGGTATTTATTTTTTTGGTTAGAGGAGTCTGGAGAACGTCAGCGTTTGATATCATGCTATTAATGCACCCTATCTCAGTTGAGTCCCCTACATCTACAACCACCCCAACACCATGTCCAGAAGTAACAAGTGTGGAGGAGTAGAGCATATTTTTTCGATCAGCTAAGAGTGTTTCCTCTTCAAATACGCTCTTTAGTTTCTCTACGGAAACAGACTCTCCTGTTAGGGAAGATTCGTCTACTTGTAACTCTTTTGAGTTAAGTATGCGCATATCGGCGGGAACCTTATCTCCAGAGTTAAGAATTACAATATCACCAACCACTATCTCTTTAGAGTCTATAAGTACTTTTTTTCCATCGCGAATAAGAGTGGAGTTATGCAGACTCATATCACTGAGTGCATCAATAGCTCGCATCGCTTTTGCCTCTTGAATATAACCGATAATCGCATTAACAAGTAAAACTGCAAATATAACCGAAGCATCGACCCACTCATCTAAAAATGCGGTAACGAGTGTTGCGACAAGAAGTATGTACACTAAGGGTTGATGAAACTGCAAGAGGAAAAGTTTTATAGGGGAGGCATTTTTCTTTTTTGTGAGGGTGTTTGCACCATATTCACTGCGTCTTAATTCAATATCTTGAGCTAAGACGCCTTGTTTTGTATCTATATTTAATAGAGAGACTATTTTTTCGAGTTCTAGAGAGTGCCATTTATATGACATAGCTTACTCCTTATTGATTATGATTTAATCTTTACTAAGCGCGACCTAGAGAGATTTTGTTCCCTTTAAACTCTAAGATTTCTACAGTGACCTTATCGCCCTCAGAGAATACATCACTTACTTTATCAACTCTTTGATCTGAAATCTTAGAGATATGTAAAAGACCATCAGTTCCATCAGGGAGTTCTACAAAAGCGCCAAAATCTACAATGCGTTTAACCGTACCCTCATGCTTATCGCCTACTTCATATTTAATCTTAGCCACTTTTGGAGTATTTACAATTCCTTCTATATGACCACGTGCACCTGCCACACCAGACTTGTTTTTACCAGTGATTTTTACTTTTCCATCTTTTTTATCGATGTCTATAGCCACTTCAAACTTCTCTATCATCTCGCGGATTGTTTTACCAGCCTGACCGATAACGTCGCCTATGAAAGATGGGTCTATATGAAAGAAATCTACACTTGGCAGAACGCCATCGTTAAACTCTATCTTCTCTTCAGCCTCAAGCATAATATCTATAATATGCGAACGACCCTCTTTAGCTTGATAGAGTGCCTCTTTTAATATATCAAGAGAGATTCCACCTAGTTTAATATCCATCTGCATTGCAGTGATTCCATCTTTAGAACCCGTTACTTTAAAGTCCATATCGCCATCATGATCTTCTAGCCCCATAATGTCTGAGAGAATTGCATAGTTATCACCCTCGCTTACCATACCCATTGCAATTCCAGCTACAGTATCGCTTGTTTCTATATCTGCAGCTCTTAGTGCCATGTAGCCACCACATACTGTCGCCATAGAAGAGGAGCCATTTGATTCTAGTATTTCTGACACTAAACGTACTGTTTGACCATCTAAATTAACCGTAGGCTCAAGTGCACGTTTAGCAAGATTTCCATGACCTAGCTCACGGCGTTTTGTTCCCATCACAGGAGATGCCTCGCCTACGGAAAAACCTGGAAAGTTATAGTGAACCATAAAGTTTTCATTTTGAGTCTGTGTTTCTGTAAGTGACTCAAACATCTGTGCATCTTTTGGTCCACCCATTGTTAATACAACAAGTGCCTGTGTTTGACCACGAGTGAAGAGACATGAAGAGTGAGCATTAGGTAATACATTTGTGTCTATCGTTATAGGTCTTACTTCTGTTAAAGCACGGCCATCTGCACGAACCTTCTCATTTAAAATTTGTGCTCTTACCTGCTCTTTTTTTACTTTTTCAATAGCATCTTTAAGTTCAACTTCCGCTTCTACTGTAGCCCACTCAGTTTTTGTAGCAATAATACTTTTTCTAAGTTGTCTCAGAGCAGTTGAACGCTCAGACTTAGCCATTTGGTTCATCGCATTTGCAATGTCTGACATATGGTTATCTCTTGCATAAGTAACCATATCTTCATTAATAATATGAGCTTTTAAATCGAGCGGTGCTATCTCTTTGCTAAGCGGTGTAAACGCAGCCTCATACTTCGCGTTTGAAGCAAAGAGCTCTGCTTGTGTTTTTTCAAAAACCTCTATCAGTTCATCTTCACTCATGGCGTTTGAGACATGTTCGCTCATTACCATTGTAGCCATTGTAGGATCTAGCATAGGGTCAACCACAAGATCATTTACTTCGACTTTTTCACCACCAAATGAACGCATCTCTATCATCAATAAATCCTCTTTAGTTCCTGAGAGGTAGAGGTCTAAAGTAGACTCTTTCATTTGAGAAAGTGTAGGGTTTAAAACTAACTCTCCTTGAACTTTCGCTGCACGAACAGCTGATACTGATACATTAATATCTATATCTGAAGCAAAGAGTGCCGCAGAAGCTGCATTGAGTGCTAAAACTTGTAGATCAGACTCAGCATCTGCTGAAAAAGTCATAATAGTTATCTGTGTTGGATGTCCAAACCCCTCAGGAAATAGTGGACGAAGAGAGCGGTCAACTATACGTGAAGTTAGGGTCTCAAAGTCACTAGGTTTTGTTTCGCGTTTGAAAAAGCCACCAGGAATTTTGCCAGCTGCATATGTTTTTTCAATATACTGGACTGTTAAAGGTAAAAAGTTATCTTTTACTATCTCCGTCTCATCTATAACAACTGTCGCAAGAATAACTGTACTACCAGATTTTAACCAACATGAACCATTCGCTTGTTTTGCAACATCTCCAAAAGAGTATGACTCTTCTCTATTTTCCAACTCTAAACTTACATCGTATTTCATCTATTTTCCTCTAATATTTTTTCTATTTTTTCATCATCTATTTTTTCTAAATTCTCATAATACAGAGATGTCTCTACATAATCATCTATATCGTAAAGAAAAAATATATCATCAACAAATGGTTCTAACTGCTCTAGTACATCACTTGGTAAAACTGGTACTGCTATATATATAGCCTTGGGCTGCTGTGCAAGTATTGTTTTTAAAGCGGTCATCAACTTACTTCCCGTCTCACTCCCCTCGTCAACTAGTAAAACTACTTTAGCTTCTTTACTAGGAAATGGCAACCCTTTTCTATGTTGATATATCCGACTTAATATATTTTCTTCATGTTTTCTATGCGCTTCGCCATAAATATAATCATACTCTATGCCAAACGAAGAGACCAACTCTTCACTTATCACAATCTCCTCTGTTTCAGAGACACGAGCCACTTCGCATTCACTGTTATTTGGTGCCATTATCGCTTCTAAAAAGAGAATGTCCAAACTATTTTTTAGTCTATTTTTAATGTATGAACCTAGCTCTAAACCACCATGAGAAACAGCAACTATATTCCAAGATTCGTCTTTAAACTTATTCATGGGAATAACGTCAAGAAGCTTATTCGCCGCATCCTTTCTATCTAGCAGTATGTTTTTATATTTTTGCACAAAATATCCTTAGTTATCGTTTGGCAACTGATATGTTATCATAGATGAATCATCAGAGCGCATTAATGGCTTGAGGACTACCGTTAAATAGATATACTTTTCGTAGATGGAAGACTCTCCTGTCGTTGTTAGTATTGGTCTATTGTTTTCACTATATCTTAAACCAAAGTCCCAACACCTCTTCTTATACATAAATCCAACTTCCATACTCTTAGCCTCTTTGGAAATTGAGTCGTAATTGTACAGAGCCGAATACGAATAATGCTTATCATAAGTATAACTAAGAGATGATGTCAAGTAACTTGTATAGCGCTCTAACTCGCTAGTAGAATCTAAAAATGTATCCTTGTAGAGATGAGAAAGCCCTAAACTCACCCCATGCCTATTGATAGACAATTGATTGAAGACTTTGGAAAAAAGCGATTTATCGTAGTTAAAAAACATATTGTTATAAAAACTCAAATACTCCGTCACCTTGTAATCAAGCTCATTTTCTAATTCTCCAAACTGATTGCTAATCTCTGAATGGGAAATCTTTTGAGCCAAACGATGATACAGAACTTCTTTTGAGTCCTTACCATAAACATATTGGGTAAATCCAATCTCCGTTTCATTGTCAATACCTGATACATTGTAAAAATCACATTGAGGCTCATTGCTATTTTCCTCTTGTGAGCAAAATATAGCATTATCTTGGTAGTAACCTTTTCGTGATTCAGAGCCCACCATGTTATACGAAGCACCAAAACTAATTACATGTGAAAAACCCTCATACCCTTTAGTTAAGTCCGTAGATATCCCCAAGGTATGGTAATTTCTAAGTATATAGCCATCATTGTAGTGCGCAGCTTCGACTACATCCTCTTCACTTCCTCCAAACTTTGAGTGCTGCATTGAGAGGTTAGCCCTGTAAGAGAGGTTAAGGTACTCGTCAAAAAGTGATGTTCTTAGTAGCAGGGGTATATCCATATCCGTCTGAATCGCCGTTTTATTTTTAGTTCTAGTGATATTATTTGATTGAATATCCATAGAGTACAAAAGATGATCTTCAAAAAGCGTATCTAAATAGTGGTGATATTGTAGAGTTGGTAGTTTTTGTAAAGTTTCATCATTGCTAACGAGTGTTAAATCTTGATAGTATTTTAAATAACTACCAAAATAGTGATTTTGCATGTTGTAAAATAGATTTACTCTTGAGAGAACCTGTGTTGCTGTTGAGTTATTGTGTGTATCGTTTGATGAGAGATTAATATAATCAACGTCATTTAAACTATTTATATCTAAGTATAGTCCAGACTGTCCATCAAAATCAGTTCCTAACCAGTTGTTTACAAGATTCCAGTTTTCATAATTTATCGTATATCCGTAGTGAGAGTTATTCTGCAATTCACTATCATAAAAGTACTCATCAAACTCTTTAAAGTACCCAGCACTTATTTCACCTTTAGAGCTTTTAGAGTCAATAAACCTTAGAGTTTGATAGATTCCCTGTCCCCTAAATGTTCTAATCTGTGGTCGAAGCTCTAAATCCCACCAGTTCTGCTCTGCAATATAGATAGGTTGCTCATAAAAGATTCCCTCATTTGATGAGTACCCTGCTACAGGCATAAGCAAACCTGTTCTTCTCGTAGTGTCAAGAGAGTATCCAAAGTATGGGGTATAAAAAACTGGAATATCCTCTATGTAGAGTCTAGCATTATAGAGATTCATCCATTTAGTCGACGTGTTATAGTCTGAAGATGAGAACTCCATTTTCCAGAGTGGATCAACTGGATTACAGCCACTCAAGACACCCGAATCTACATTTATAAGATTGTTTTGTATTTGACCCTCTTGCGCACTCAGCCAAACCTGAGAGGCTTTTTCAGACATAAAAAAAGGTCTAAATAGTCTCTCTTTTTTTGCAATATTTATCTTTGCATAATTCCCTAAAACTTTATAGGACTGCTTATGATTAAGGCGAATATTATCATAAAGTTCTAGGTCTCCATTTTTTCTATTGTACGTTGCTCTTTGAGCAGTTAAAAAGTACTCCTTATACATTACACTTACGCCACCGGAAGCCTCAACATTATCGCCAATAGAGTCTAAAGAAGAAGCATAGATCTCTACTTTATCCGCCCCAAATAGAGCAAAAGAGAAAAATAAAAGAAAAAAGAGGGTTCTAAACATCTACTACTAAAGTCTTAGCGCTTAGATCATGCCAAGCCTGACGTGAGGGATTGAGTATACCCCATAAAAAGCCTAAATAAAAAATCATTTCACTAACAACTCTAAAAATTGCACGATTAAGAGAAACAAGTACATTAGGGTTATCAAAAGTCTTTATCTCAACTACTCTAATTTTCATAGCCAGTTTTCCTAAAGTTGCACCATACTGCATAAGAAAAAATGCTTGATACACTACTTTTAAAAACATATACTCTAAAACAAAATTATTTGTTAGGTTTATAATCTCTTCAGTACTTTGAGCACTAACAAAGGAATCCCAAAGAGCAAAAATAAGAAGTAGCGAGAGAAGCATCTCATCAATAAAAAATGCCACTGCCCTCTTTTTTACACTAGCTAGAGTCAGACTCTCTCTGTAAAGTCCATTTTCTATCTCTTCATTCAAACTTATCTACCCTAAAGAGCTTGGTAAGCTATATCTGTACGAATTTTTTTACCCGCAAAGTGAACTTGACCACATCTTAGGTAGGCTCTATCTCTTGCTTGTTTGATGGTTTCACCAAGACCAACGCATACCAAAACTCGACCACCATTAGCATATAAAACACCATCTTCTTGACTTACTCCTGCAAATGAAATATGCGTATTGTTCGCTATCTCTTCATGATGCACTTCATCAACGATAATCTCTGCTGGTGTTGAACTTGAATATGGATAATTCTCACTAGCCATAACTACACCAACCGCATACTGCTTAGAAAACTCCACTTTAATGTCACAGAGACGATTCGTAGCCGCTTTGTGAAACATATCAGAGACACTTGATGTCATAAGTGGCATCAGAATCTCACACTCCGGATCTCCAAAACGCACATTGAACTCTAATGTAATTGGCTCCCCATTTACAACCATAATACCTATGAATAAAACACCCTCAAAAGGCGCACCCTCTTTTTTCATACCATCCAAAGTGGGACGGATAACTCTATCACGAACTTTTTGATACAACTCTTCATCTACAAGTGGTGTTGGAGCATAAGCACCCATACCACCGGTATTTGGTCCCTCATCACCATCCAAAAGGCGTTTATGGTCTTGTGCAGCTTGCAGTAAAATGTAGTCATCACCATCACACACTGCGAACATTGAAAGCTCATACCCATCTAAGAACTCTTCAACAATTACCTTTTTACCAGCATCTCCAAAACTTGTACCACTTAGCATATCGCCTATCGCTTTCTTAGCTTCATCGTGAGACTGAGCGATAATTACACCCTTTCCTCCACATAAACCATCAGCCTTTACTACGATAGGAGCACTTAAAGTCTCTGTAAACTTATATAAATCTTCAATAGAGTCACTCTCAATATAGCGGGCGGTTGGAATGTTATATTTTGCTAGAAAATTTTTCATATAGACTTTAGAGCCCTCTAGTTGTGCGGCCTCTTTATTTGGACCAAATATTATAAGCCCGCATGCTTTAAAAATATCAACAACACCATCTACTAAAGGTGCTTCTGGTCCAACTATTGTCAACTCTATGCTATTTTTTATGGCAAATTCAGCTAATTCATTATAATCTTTAATATCTAGGTTAGTTCCTAGTGCATCTGTTGCACCGTTTCCAGGCTGAAAAAAGAGCTCGTGATTTTCCTCTTCATTTTTTATCGCTCTTGCGATAGAGTACTCACGACCACCACTACCTAAAATTAAAATTTTCATTATTATCTCCATAAAAGTTTAAAATACTTAAATAAAAAAAAGATTTTTTCTTGATTAAATACTCATAATATAGATAACCCAAATGGCCGTCTCGTAATTGGCTTGGTTCTAAAAAGCCTAATTTGGGTGAAGAGAGGGCAATCTAAAGGTGGCGGTTTCTCGGCAGAGTTAACTTGCCTCAAACGAAATCACCAACACACAAAAGTCCTACTTGTTCACGATTTGAAAATGTAGAACCCTCATTGGTACGATTAATCGAACCATTCAGATTATCTAATCACTATTATACAAAAATCTTACTTGATTTAGTTTTATATTTTTTCTATTATAATCTGACAATACAGAACTTGGCAAACATGTAAAGTCAGACACTATATCAAAATTCAATTAATTCTAGACAAGCTTCAATGGTCGTTACACGAGCCATCTTATAATCTACACTCGCAGGAAGTGCTTTAGCTGTCGTTTTTCCAATAACGATAACCTTCTGTGCACTTTTAAACTGAGTTGCTTTTAAAAAACAGTGAACATTTGAGGGCGAAGTGAAAATCAGAGTCGCACTCTCTTGAGTTTTTACCTCTAATATCTCTTTAGAACATTGAGTCCTATAGAGTATGCTTTCATCTATTTTGTATCCATCTCTACGACAAACTTCTGCAAAATTTGAAGCTATATTTTCGCCCCTTAAGTAGAGCCACTGAAGTTCTTTTGGATATTTTTTAATAATTTGCACTAAGCCATCGCCATAGCCATCAGCTATATCTAGGACTTCTCCTCCTATATCTTTATAGTAGCGTGCACTTACAGAAGAGACACAGAGTGCTTTTTTATTTTTGTAATCATCTATATTGTAGTTCTTTAAAGCTTTTGATACCTGTTTTGAGCTAATTATAAAATAATCATATTTTGAAAAGTCAATTTTTGGTTGAAGAAGCGTAACATCAAGAGATTTAATGTCTATAATGTTTGGTAAGTTAACTTTAGATGTAGAAAATAGATAAACTGATTTTGACATCAAACTTCCTAAATATTATATGCCTAAATTATAAAAAGTTTGGTTTAGATTGGAATGTTTTTAGGTGGAGACATAGTGAACTATGTCATAGCCTAAATCATTTCAAGGTTAGCCGAAATTTTTCTTAATTTATTCCCACTCGATTGTTGCTGGTGGTTTTGAACTTATATCATAAACAACACGATTTATTCCATCTACCTCATTGATAATTCTTCTTGAAATTCTCTCTAGTAGATCATGTGGTAGGTGTGCAAATGTAGCCGTCATTCCATCAACTGCCTCGACTACTCTTACACAAACAGTGTTATCGTAAGTACGGTTATCACCCATAACACCTACTGATTTTACATTGAGTAGCACTGCAAATGCTTGCCAAGTTTTCGCATAGTAACCACTCGCTTTTAACTCATCTAAAAGAATTACATCAGCTTCACGAAGCAGCGTTAAGTCAGGAACATTAACATCGCCCATAATTCTAATTGCTAAACCAGGTCCAGGAAAAGGATGACGATTAATCATACCCTCTGGAAGACCTAACTCTAAACCAATTTTACGAACTTCATCTTTAAAAAGTTCACGTAGTGGTTCAATTAACTCAAAATCCATCCAATCAGGTAGACCCCCAACATTATGATGAGACTTGATGACCTCAGATGGTCCATTTACGCTTATTGACTCAATAACATCTGGATAGAGTGTACCTTGCGCTAGAAACTTAATACCATCATGCTTCTTCGCCTCTTTCTCAAACTCTTCGATGAAAGTGTGACCAATTATTTTACGTTTTTGTTCCGGATCTGAAATACCTGCAAGTTTTCCTAAAAAGTTATCTACTGCATCTACAGTAATAAGTGGAGTTTTTAGGTTAATCTTGAAGACCTCTTCTACCTGTTCTCTTTCACCTTTTCTTAAAAGTCCATTATCAACAAATACTGGAATAAGCTGATCACCGATAGCCTCATAAAGCATAGCCGCGACAACAGAGCTATCAACTCCACCGCTTAAGCCACAAAGGACCTTGCCAGTTCCCACTTTTTCGCGAATAATTTCGATTTGCTCTTTTAAGAAGTGCTCCATTTTCCATTTTTCAGTAACACCACAGATATTTTTTGCGAAGTTGCGAAGCATCAAGTAGCCCTCTTCGGAGTGCTGTACTTCTGGGTGAAACTGCATCGCATAAACACGTTTTTCTTCATTAGCAATAGCAGCATAAGGAGAGTTAGCTGAAGTAGCAATAGGAGCAAAACCCTCTGGAAGCTCATCTACTTTATCAGAGTGACTCATCCAAACAATTCTATCATCATCACAATCAGCTAAAAGTGGAGATGCTGTCTCTAGTTTAAGTTCAGCCTTTCCGTACTCATGATGAGAAGAACGGATAACGCTACCACCAAAATCAACTGCAATTCTCTGCATACCGTAACAGATACCAAGAACAGGTATTCCCATACTGTAAACACCTTGGTCAACCTCATAAGCGTCTTCATTATAAACGGAAGATGGACCACCACTTAGGATAACTCCCTTAGGATTTTTAGCTTGAATATCTGCTACACAAGTGTGATAAGGTAAAATCTCACAGTAAATTTTATCTTCACGCAGACGACGAGCTATAAGTTGTGTGTATTGAGAACCAAAATCTAAAACGATGATGCTAACATTTGTCATATAAATGCCTTTAAAAAATAGGATAATTAATTACCGTAAGGATACAATAAATAAGATTAATTTTTGATTTACGAGGATAAGAGAGTTCAACTGCGCAGGAAGCGCAGGAAGTTTATAGGCTAGTAGAGACCTAAAATTTCAAATTGAAGATACCATACAGCTACAGAAGCGATATAGCCGATTAAAATCGTCCATGAGTGTTTCATGTGCGCACCAAAAGTGTAGATACCATGAAGTCTACCCATCACACCAACACCTGCAGCCGAACCAAAAGAGATTAAACTACCACCTATACCAGCTGTAAGTGTTACTAGTAACCACTGATCGAGTCCCATCTCTGGAGATGATTTCAGTATTGCACTCATTACTGGAACGTTATCAACGATAGCTGAGAGGAAACCAACACCGATGTTTGAAACAGTTGGTCCAAACGACTCATAAAGGTTATGAATGTAGTGTAAGAAACCTAAAAAGTGTAAGGCGCCAACGGCAGAGAGAATACCAAAGAAGAAAAGAAGCGTATCATTTTCAACTTTTTGCATATTTACGAATATGTTGAAACCTTTTTTACCACTTTTTTCAAGTTGTACTGCATAGAGTTTGAGTATAGCCATACCAAACATCATACCCCACATAGCTGGAAAATAAAAGAACTGATGACCAAGAACAGCCATTGCAATTGTTCCTACACCAAGGTAAGCAACGCCAAATCCACCATCAGCGACAACTGGTTTCTCTTCTGTAGCCGCATCAAAAGGTGGTTTACCCTCAGGAATAGACATTCCCAGTAAAGACGCCGTAATCAACCAACCAACTATAGAAGCTGGGAAAAGATATAAAAAGTCTATAAACTGACCCTTTCCAGCCGTCCATGCCATTAGAGTTGTAATATCACCAAATGGAGACCAAGCACCACCTGCATTTGCCGCAACAACAATGTTAATTGCACCCGGAACTAAAAATGCAAGGTTTTTCTTATCAATAGTAAAGAGTACAGTTGAAAGGATGAGAGCTGTAGTTAAGTTATCTGCGACTGGAGAGATGAAAAATGCTAAAAGACCCGTTAACCAAAAAAGCTTTTTGTAACTATAACCTTTTGAGACAAGCTTATACTTCATCAGATCAAAAACACCACGTTCTATAAGTGTCTCAATAAATGTCATTGCAACTAATAAAAAGAAAAAGATCTCTGCTATTTCTAGTATAAGTATCTCAAGCTCATCATGCAGAGCATCAGGGTTCATCCCGTTTATTGCATGGTATATACCGATGAGCATAAACATAAACGTACCGGCAAAAAGTGCAGGCTTAGCCTTGTTTACCTCATACTTGTCCTCAGTAGCTATGAAATAATAAGCTATAATAAAAACAGCTAAACTTAACCACCCTACCCATGTAGTTGCAAGGTTTACATCGCTTGCCGCATGTCCTACTGCTTCAATTGCAGTATCTGTCATAGAACCATGTTCCATCATTTCTCCTCTTGTATTGTATGAACGCCAATAGATTTACCTCTAGAGAGGGCCCCTAAAACTATCTCTTTTGCTGTTAATAAACGAAATCTCAGTAGTGTACCAATTTTTTCATTTAAAAGTGCATTAATTGAAGATAAAGCATCATTTAGTCCCTTTTTTGTTCTAATGATAGACACATTCTCCCACATTATTCTTCTCAATTGGTCTTTCTTCGCCTTGTCCTCTTTTAAACTCATTACTCTATCATCTACTTCAAACTCGAATGAAAGGTCTTCTGTCTCATCTTTAAGTATGCTCTCAACTGCTAGTTTTGCAAAAACAAGCCCCTCTAAGAGCGAGTTAGATGCTAGTCTATTTGCCCCATGTACTCGAGTCGAAGCAACTTCGCCAACAGCATAAAGATTTTTTACACTTGGCACTCTTGCGTTTAGATCGGTTTTTATTCCACCTATCGCATAATGAAACGCGGGTGAAATGGGAACTCTTTGGGAGGGAACGTTATAACCCAGAGCTCTTAAGTTCGAACAGATATTAGGAAACCTATGTTCAAAGTACTTTTCATCAAAATTTTTAAATACCAAATAAACACTTTTTCCCGTTTTCTTTTTGTGCTGATAAATCGATTTACTCACTATATCTCTAGAGGCTAATTCTCCGCGTTTATCATAATCAAACAAAAATCTCTCGCCACTCTCATCTTCAATAGTCGCACCCTCGCCTCTTAAAGCTTCAGTTAAAAGCATTTTCTGTGCATTTGAGCTATTAACGAATACGGTTGGATGAAACTGTAGCATCTCCATTCTCTCTAATTCTATACCTTTTTCAATGCATAAGCCTTGCATATCTCCACTGATACAAGGAGCGTTTGTGTGGTACTCGTAGAGTGAACCCACACCCCCGCTCGCGATGATGACATCTTTTGCGTATATGTTTCTAGACTCTCTATGATCTAAAACCGTCACTCCATAACAAGTCCCATCTTTTATAAGTAGGTCGACTACTCTTGCATTGCCAAGCATTGCGTGAGGGTTGTTTGAGAGAAGATGATGATGTACGTAACGTCCTGTTGCATCTCCACCGGCATGTAGAATTCTCTCGCACGAGTGCGCTGCCTCTTTTGTATAAAGAATCTCCCCATTTTCACCTCTATCAAACTCAAAACCACTCTCCAAAAGATCATCTATCGTCTCTCTAGAAAACTTTGAGAGAACAGAGACTGCCTCCTCGTCACAGAGCCCATCCCCTGCATTTATCGTGTCTTTTATATGAAAAGGTATATCTGCTTTATCTCTAGCAAGTGCTATCCCACCCTGTGCATAAAAAGTATTGCATTTAAAAGTTTCTCGTTTATTTATTATAAGTACTTTTTTCTCTTTTGGCAGTTTCATGGCTGCATAAAGCCCCGCGATTCCTGCACCTATTATTATTACATCGTATTTAAACATTATTCACAACTCTCACTATTTTTATTTAGCTTAGTTTGACTTTTTTTCTTGATGATAAACTCTACATTCTCATCTCCATCTGGAGCATCCTCAAGGTGATAAGGCTGTTTCTTATAGCCACACCCACTCGTGCTTAACAAAAAGCTTGCTATAATTAGCATATGAGAAATGCTAAAGAAATTATTAATCTTATTCAAAATAAACCTCAATTTTCTAAACTATCTAAGTATAAACGCATTCAAAGGATTCAAGTTTTCACTCTTAATCATCCTAGCGCCAAACAAGGATTTCATAATAATATACAAAGCATTAAAAGTGCTTTAAACTTTCACACTCCCCAAGAGGGAAGAGTTACAAAAAAAGAGACATATGATTCTTGAAAACACTATAAAACAACTCCCCTCATCACCAGGAATTTACCAATACTTTGACAAAAATGGGCTTCTTCTTTACATTGGAAAAGCAAAAAACCTTAAAAATAGAGTCAAAAGCTACTGGCAGTTCACTCCTCATCTTCAAGCAAACACTACCCTCAGTAGTAGAATAACTACAATGATCGAGCAGACTGTTTCCATGAACTACATAGTAGTCAACTCTGAGCATGACGCTCTTATCCTTGAAAACTCACTGATTAAACAACTCAACCCTAAATACAATATTCTTCTTAGAGATGACAAAACATACCCTTACATCTATATAGATACATCTTTAAAATACCCGCGTTTTGACATAACGCGAAAAATTTTAAAAAGCAAAGATATAAGCTATTATGGACCTTATTCTGTTGGTGCGAGAGATATACTAGACTCTCTCTATGAGATATGCAAACTCGTACAGAAGAAGAGCTGCTTAAAGGAAAAAAAACTCTGTCTCTATCATCAAATAGACAAATGCTTAGGTCCCTGTGAACTCCCCATCACACATGAGAGATACACTCAAGAGGTCGATTTAGCGACAAAACTCATTAAAAATAAAAAACTTTTAATAAATTCACTTGAAGAGAAGATGCACTTTTATGCCCAGGAGATGCGTTTTGAAGAGGCGGCAGAGTTAAGAGATAGAGTGGAGAGAATAGGTCGTTCAGAGATTAAAAGCGAAATCGATTTTGCGACGGATGAGAACTATGATATCTTTCTTGTACAAAACTCCTCCACAAGAGCCGTTGTTGTACGAATATTTATGCGAAACGGAAAGATTATTTCATCCTCACACGACTATATTAGCCTCAACAATGGATATGATGAAGAAGAGCTTTACTTGCGAGCTTTGTTAGATTACTATAAAGAAGAAAAACCTCCCATTATCGCTCCCATTTTGATAGGAAAGAAGATAGAGAGTATTGAACTTCTAGAAGCACACTTAAGTAAAGTATTTGAAAAAAAAGCTCATATAACTCAACCTATTAGAGGAAAACGAAAACATTTAATAGAGTTAGCTTCACTCAATGCAATTGAGTTACTAAAACGCGATAAAAGCGTCAATCATACTCAAGTGCCTCGTGAAATACAAGAACTGTGTAAACTAGAAAAAGTGCCTTCTCGTGTTGAAGTGTTTGACAACTCTCACATATCTGGTCAAGCGACCGTTGGGGCTATGATAGTCTATGAAGATGGTAAATTTGACAAAAAGTCTTACAGAACTTATCATTTAGAAGCAAAAGACGAATACTCCCAAATGAGAGAGACTCTATCACGAAGAGTGGAGAGTTTTTCAAAAAACTCTCCACCTGATTTATGGTTGCTTGATGGAGGAGCTACACTCTTAAAACTTGCACTAGAGATTTTAAAATCAAATGCCATCAATTTAGATGTTATCGCAATATCAAAAGAAAAAATAGACGCTAAAACACACAGAGCCAAAGGTAAGGCAAACGACATAATCTATACTAAAGATGAAGTTTTTCGACTCTCAAATAGTGACAAACGGCTTCAATGGGCGCAAAACCTGAGAGACGAAGCACATAGAAGTGCAATAACTTTTCACAAAAAAACAAAACTCAAGCTAGATCAAGAGAGCCAACTCTTAAGCTTGAATGGCATATCAAGTGCAAAAATCAAAAAACTACTTAATCATTTTGGTACTTTCAGTGAACTAAAATTAGTCACAATTGAAGATATCAGTACTGTTTTAAGCCTAAAAGACGCAAAAACAATCAAAAAATTTTACAACTAAGTTTTATTTAGCTTTGTTTATGATATATTATTGGTGATTCTAGTTTTACTATTAAAAAAGGTACTTTAATGAATAATATAACACCAGTAGATGAAGAGCATACTTTTCAAGGAGACGTAATTATCAGCCAGACTGATTTAGATGGCATAATAACATACGCAAATCGTGCATTTGCAAAAGTATCTGGATACAAAACAGAAGAGCTCATAGGACAATCTCATAACATTATTAGACATCCTGATATGCCAAAAGCCGTATTCTCTCGATTATGGGAGACTATTTCAGGTGGTCAAGCATGGAATGGACTTATTAAAAACATTCGTAAAGATGGTTTATATTACTGGGTTGAAACAGAAATACTTCCTATCAGCGACGAAACTGGAAATATAACTGGTTACATAGCTGTGAGAAAAGAAGCATCTAAAAAAGATATAAACGAAATTCAAGAGACGTACACAAAAATGCTAGAAACCCAAAAGTAAAGAGGAATACATGTTAATTTATAATTTTCAAAAAGAATTTTTAGGTATAGATGAAAAAGATTTACGAGCATTAGGATTTAAAGATTTAGCGGGACTAAGAACTGAAGTTACTGACTTTTCAGACCTTTTTGTAAAAACTCCTGGCTACATCCACAACTTTAAGCATGTTCACTGGATTGACTTTATAACGTGTGCCGACTCAAGCGAAGAATCAAAAGTTATTATAAACGTAAATAATAAGAACTACAGATGTGTCATTAACATCTCCACTGCCTATCTTGTTGACAACCCATCTTCTAAAGCCTATTTAGTTAGTTTAAACAACTTAAGAGAATTAAGTGCAAAAGAGAGCGAAAGCATCTCTGGTGACATTACACAACGCCAAGCTCCTGACCTCTCAGCTTCTGCGACACCTATTTTCAACACTTCTAGCACAACAACTTATGAAGATGATACGACTTTAGAGTTTGAAGAAGAGTTGACGCAGAGCAATCTCACAATAGATCCATACGAGACTCCTCTTGAGGTAGACTTAGACAATAGCCCAGAAGATTTCAACATTGATGTTTACGATGAGCCTCTTAACATTGAAGAGCCTATACTCCAAGAGAGCACTCCTGCACCTATTGTAGAAGAGACTCAAATAGAAGAAGAGTACTTAGCACCTCTATCCATTGAGATTGAAGATGACTTGATGAGTGATATTGTTGAGGAAGAGACTCCTCCTGCTAAAAAGACAGTTACGCAAACGGTTGTAGAAACTTTTGACAATGGATACGTGTATGACCCAACCGTTGCTTCAGAAGAACTTGGTTTGCCTTTAGACCTCATTGAAGAGTTTATTCAAGACTTTATCGAACAAGCCAAAGAGTTTAAAGAGGCTCTCTACACTGCACTTAATGAAGACGACTTAGAGAATGTAAAAACACTCTCACATAAACTCAAAGGCGTGGCGGCAAACTTAAGAATAGAAGATGCCCTTGAAACATTGACGGTGATAAACACTTCGGAAAAACTTTCTGTGATTGAAGAGAACCTAGACACCCTTTACAAGATAATTGCAAAACTAGCAGGCGAAGAAATCACTACCGAAAAAGAGATTGAAATTGATATAGCGCCACCAACAGTGGATGATACAGAAGAAGACGAAATTTCACTTGAGTTTAAAGAAGATGACGATGACGATCTCTACAGCGACCCCATTGAGATAGAAGATATTGAGGTTCCACTAGAAATTGAAATAGCACCAGAAGATGAGATAAAAATCGATACTGAAGAAAAAATCGAAATTGATATGAATGACCCTTTTGAAGAAGAGATTTCATTAGTTATTGATGATGAAATAACTGAGGAAGTGCTAGAAGAGCCTGAGCTAGATGAACAAATTGAAATTAATTATTCAAAAGAAAATACTGCAGCTGAAATCGGACTTGACATAGAGAGCTTTAATGAGCTATTTGAAGACTATATTCAGGAAGTAACAACTTCTAGTCAAGTAATTCACGAAGCTATCTCTAGAGGCGATTTTCAAGAGAGTAAACACGAAGCTATGAAGCTTCAAGGCATGAGTGAAAACATGAGAGTAACAATTTACGCCCAAGAGATTGAAACACTCATAAACTCTTCAGATACATCAGAGACAAGACAAGCAATCAAACAAATAGACAACTTAACAGCAGCACTGTCTACAACAGGAGTATAGTACATGCAACTAGGACTAAAAAACAGACTAAGACTGATAAGTCTTTTTCCAATTGTCATTTTATTCGCAATAAGCAGTTATTTTGTTTTCAACTCGTATGAAAACTACAAAGCGGCTCAGATTCTACAAGACAAGCTTTCCCAAAACAGGCAACTAAACGTTTTAATCAACAATCTATCTCGTGAAAGAGGTATGACAGTAATGTACCTTGGAAACTCATCTCCAAATACACTACGCTCACTTGTTAAGCAAAGAAGCATCTTGGATAAGGTTTTTTCTTCTTATATGGGTCATATGCAAAATAGAGAGATTCAAACTGATGACCTAAATAGTACTCAGGATAACACACGCTTTCTAATTTCATCTTATGAGAAAATAAAGAAAACTAGAGCCTTAGTTGATGAACATCAAATCAACTTTAAAGATGTATATGAAGAAGTATACGGAAAGGCACAACAAAATGCCATTACACAACTTGAAAGCATTACCACGAGTCAACTTGACCCAGAAATCAATACTTATGCTTCTGAATACATAGGCCTTATTAGAGCAGGCCAATTTACGTCTGATGAGAGAGATTATATCTCTTTTGCCATTGCACGTTCAACAGAATTCGAAGAAGAAGAGATTAATACATGGATTAAGCTTATTGCAAAAGCCGACTCTATAAATTACGATACGATTAGAAACGATGCCTTAATTTCAAAACTCAATGGCGTTTTGAAAAATGAAGATATTGTAGAACTATTTGATGATATCAATATAGAGAGAACAGCCATTCTTTCTGTCGCAGCAAGTGGTGAGTATGAAACAAGCTCTGGAATTTGGTTTACTATGCTATCAGAAAAAACCAATGCTTTATCCGCAGCACAAAGCCTTCTTTTAACAGCTATGGATAACAGAGCGGTAACGGTAAAGTCTGATGCCCTTCAAGTACTTACAACTACTTTAACAGTTTGGCTGGTATCAGTAGTACTCGCAATTTTAGGTTTTTTACTCTCAAATGAGATTGCGAGAAACATCAAAAACCTTGAAGAAGTACTTATGCGTGTTGCTGAAGATACTAATGAAGGGGAAGAGAGAACTGACATCAATCTACACACAGCTAAAGGTACCTCTGAAGCTTATGAACTTCTTGAGAGAATTATTGATCAAACAAGAGAAGATAAAATGTCTGCTCAAGAGGCGAGTGAAGCCAAATCAATGTTCCTTGCCAATATGTCGCATGAAATTCGTACACCGCTTAATGGAATTGTTGGATTTACTGAACTGCTTAAAGATACAGGTCTTGGAGAAGAGCAGACGGAGTTTGTAGAGATTATTGAAAAATCTTCTGAAAATCTTCTTGAAATTATCAACAATATTCTTGACCTTTCTAAAATCGAGTCTAATAAGCTTGAAATCGAGGACATTGCCTTTAACCCTGCTGAAGAGTTTGAGAGTGCTGTTGATGTTTATGCCGTTCGTGCAAGTGAAAAACATATTGACCTTGGTTGTTTCATTGACCCTGAGCTTGAGCATCCTATCAAAGGGGATCCTACTAAAATCAAAGAAGTTGTTATCAATCTCCTCTCTAACGCCGTTAAGTTCACAAGTAGTTCTGGTGCTATTAATGTTGATATCAGAAAACTTGACTCTGGTCAAGAGGGTATTACAAGAATTAGATTTGAGGTACAAGATAGTGGAATCGGTGTAACTAGCGAGCAAAAAGCTAGAATCTTTGAAGCATTCTCACAAGCTGATACATCGATTACACGTAAATATGGTGGTACAGGTCTAGGATTAACCATTTCATCTAGATTTATTGAGTTAATGGGTGGACAACTAGATTTACACTCTGAGCCTGGAGAGGGGACAACATTCTTCTTTACAATAGATTTTGAAGAGATTGAAACACTCAATGAGACTACAAAAGGAACATTCTCGAGTATTAATGCTCTTGTACTAGAATCTTCACATAAGACCAAACGCCAAGAGACTTACTTACGTGAATACCTTGATTTTTATGGAGTTAGCTATACCTCGTTTAAAGATATGAGTGAGCTTGAAACTCTTCAGCGCCAAGTAAGTTATGACCTTATTTTTGCAGATTATGACTATGCAGATGAAGATACTTTAAAGAACTATAGTTCTCTATCTCAAGAGTTTATTCTCTTGACAAAATCATACTTTATGAAGAAAATTGACTCTATGGGCATAGATATATTCAAAACCCTATATGAGCCACTCAACAACTCAAAACTAAAACAAGTTCTAGATAACTATCATAGTGAAAATTTCAGTGCAAAAAAAGCTAAGACGGTAAACCGAAAGAAATTTAATGCTGAAACATCAAAATTTCATGCTAATGTACTAATCGCTGAAGATAACATCATTAATCAAAAACTTATCAAAAGGACTTTAGAAGATTTAGGACTCAACATTACTATAGCTTCAAATGGTCTCGAGGCATTTCAAAAACGTAAAGATGGAAACTTTGACCTAATTTTTATGGATATTCAGATGCCTTTCTTAGATGGTATGGAAGCGACTAAGGAGATTTTAGATTATGAGGAAGACTACAATCAACCACATACCCCTATCTTGGCGCTTACCGCCAATGCCCTTAAGGGGGATAGAGAAAGATTTTTAGAAGCCGGTCTTGATGAGTACACAACCAAGCCGCTTGTTCGCTCTGAGATAATCTCTCTTTTAAATCACTTTTTAGCAGATCATATCGTTGAGAATGACAATATACCTAGCAGTGCAAGCGA
>JAYEHI010000051.1:0-3140 GCA_034659455.1 Campylobacterota bacterium
CTAAAACAGACTCTAACTCCGTATGATTTTGAAGCCACTCAGTAGCCATATAGACTTTACTCATGATAACCTTCGCACGAGCTTTCCAATCTGGCTGGTCGTGAAAGTAGTGTTCATAATCTATTTTGAGCATTGCAGAACATGTAGCTTCGGGAACTATGATAGCCTCTACATCTTGTGAAAAACTCTCAAAGTACTCGATGTTGAACTTGGCGTTTGCATCAACCGTGTCAAAGTCTCCCGTAAAGTATGCAGGAGCTGAACAGCACTTTTGAGATTTTGCTAAAAATGCGTCTATCTCAAGAGTCTCAAGTATCTCTAAAAGAGAGTCACCCACATCTTTAAAGTTGTAGTTTCCTAAACACCCGATAAATATAGCGACCTTGCGTTTACCACCATTGTCTATGTTTTCAGGATGCGAGTTTAAGAAAGACTTTTTTCTCAAACTTGGCATAAGTCTATCTGTCTTAATCATAGGGAGATTAAAACGCGAGTGCATAGAGTCTATGTCAGACTTGATTTTAAAACCACACGTCTGAAATGCCCAGCCGAGCTTAAACGCCAAGTCGTTTAACCAGCGATGACGAAGCAGTAAAAAGAAAGCTTTTTTGTACCAAGCTATACCAAACTTCTTCGCTATATCTGCACGAGCTTGCTCTATTATCATGTCAGTTGGTAGTGACTTAGGACATACGTCAACACAGTTTGTACATAAAAAACAGGACTCAAAAATATCTTTGGCGTTTGTATCGAGCTCTAAGTAGCCACGTTTATAAGCACCTAGCAGGTCTATAAAACCACGAGGAGAAGTTACCTCATCCGGGTTTACATTATGGATGGTACATACAGGTATACACTT
The DNA here is from genome assembly GCA_034659455.1 of Campylobacterota bacterium. Classification (GTDB taxonomy): domain Bacteria; phylum Campylobacterota; class Campylobacteria; order Campylobacterales; family Sulfurimonadaceae; genus Sulfurimonas. The sequence goes on from JAYEHI010000051.1 coordinate 860, forward strand.
ACCACACTTTACACAATCATCTTGAATCTCATCAAAATTAAATATATCTTCTATCATTTTACTCATATTTTATACCGTTTTTGAAAATGTTTTTTTTGAATCTGCATGCTGATGCATGTAAGCGTCAAACGCCATGGCTATGTTTCTTATAAGCAGTGTTCCTGTCTGGGAACACTCTATCTTCTCATCATTCATCACTATGAGGTCATCTTCCACAAAGGGTTGAAGCTCTGCTATAGCATCTGCGAAGTAAGTTTTGAATTCTACTCCAAATTGCTTATCAAATCTTTTAATATCTAACTTAAAATTACTCATAAGCTCCATGATAACATACTGTCTTATCTGGTCGTCCTCATTCAACACCACGCCGCGTTCAAATGGCAACTTACCAGCATCAATAGCCTCTTCATACTCTTTCATCACTTTAAAGTTTTGGTTGTAGCTATCTACGCCTTCGCCTATGGAAGTAAGACCCACACCTATAAGGTCTGCTCCACCTTTGGTTGTGTAGCCTTGGAAGTTTCTATGAAGCTCGCCTTTTTCTATCGCTTTGAAGAGTTCATCTTCAGGTTTAGCGAAGTGGTCCATCCCTATCATCTTATAACCATTTGAGGTTAAGAAGTCTATGGTGTATTGCATGATTTGAAGTTTTTCATCAGGCAGAGGCAGTGTCGTCTCATCTATCTTTCTCATCGTCTTTTTGAGCCAAGGGACATGAGCATAGTTAAAGACTGCAAATCTATCAGCATCTAGTGTGAGTGCTAACTCCAGAGTCTCTTTAAAAGTCTCAAGTGTCTGATATGGAAGACCATAAATAAGATCCACGTTTACTGAGACCATGTTGTACTTACGAGCCAAGTCCATTGCAGCTTTTGTGATGTCATAGGGCTGAACGCGGTGAACTGCCACTTGAACTTTTTCGTTAAAATCTTGAATACCAAAACTTACGCGGTTAAAACCAGCCTCGCTCATCACTCGCATCTGATCTTCATCAATGTGGCGAGGGTCAATCTCACAGCTTATTTCCGCTTCGTCTAGAAAGTTTGGAAAGTAGGACTTTATCTCGTCAATGATTACTTTGAGTTGCGCGGCGCTAAAAAAAGTTGGCGTTCCCCCACCAAAGTGCATCTGAATCACTCTACGTTTACAATCAACGTGCTTTGAGAGTATCTCTAACTCGCGTTTAAGATACTCGATATAACGAAGCATCTTATCCTCTTTAGAGGTAAAAACAACATTACACCCACAGAAGTAACAAGCGTTTTTACAAAAAGGGAGGTGAAAGTAGAGACTAATCGGACGAGAGCTGTCTTGTGCTTCTAACTTTTGTATGTATTCATCATAAGTATAAGCCTCACTAAACTCCAGTGCTGTAGGGTATGAAGTGTAACGTGGACCAGGTTTTGAGTACTTTAAAAACTTTGAAAAATCTAACTCCATCTTTTCTTGCTCCTCTTTGTAAACGCGATTATCCCTAAACTTTGCTAACAAACGCATAAAGTCTACTGCTCAAATGTCCCAGCGAGTCTCTGATACACTTCTGAATTCTCTAAAAGTTCACTATGTTTTCCACTTGCTACTATACGACCTTTTTGAAGAACAAGTATCTTATCTGCATGTTCGATAGTACTGAGTCTGTGTGCTATGGTCATGGTTATCTTATCTTTTGTGTACTCATCAAGTGCTTTTTGTATACGTTTTTCACTCTCATTATCAAGTGCTGAAGTCGCTTCATCAAAAAGTATAAGTGAAGAGTGTTTATATATGGCGCGAGCTATGGCGATGCGTTGGCGTTGACCTCCGGAGAGGTTCGCTCCCGCCTCACTCATCATAGTGTGTATTCCATCTTCAAAGTTGTTTACAAAGTCTGTAGCATCTGCAAGTTCAAGAGCTTCGTGAACTTTTTGCTCATCTATCTTCTCTTCCCCATAGGCAACATTAGCCGCTAAGGTGTCTTGAAAGATATAAATGCGCTGTGTTACTAGAGAGATGTGATACTTAAGAGATTTCTGAGTGAACTCTTTGATATTTGTACCATTTACACAGACTGCACCACGATCTGGGTCATAGTAACGCAGTATCATATTCATAAAAGTTGATTTTCCACCACCACTATCACCTACAAGTGCTATGTTCTCTCCCGCTTTTATAGTAAGGTTTGTACCATCAAGGATGTTGTAGTTTTCATACTTTAGTAGTACATCTTTATACTCTATAGTTTTGATATCTTCGTCCAACTCTTTCATTCCATCGACTATCGTGTTTGGTGTGTCAAGTATCT
>JAYEHI010000052.1:0-3135 GCA_034659455.1 Campylobacterota bacterium
TAAGTTCTGCTAACTCTTTGTAGGTAACACCCAGCTGTGTAGATGCTTGAGCGATTATGTTTAGACCTTGACCTTTAGCATGTTCTATAGGTTGTGAGATATCTATATTTTGCAGTGGTGCAAACTCTTCTGTCTCTTCTATTTCGGCAGTCTCAAAGATAATGTTTACAAGTTTTGGTTCTAGTTCGGCTACTCTTGCGTTTAGCATATACTCTGGATACTGAGTGCCTTGATCAACTGTGAGGATAAGTTTGAAAACACCATAAACATTGTCACTTCTTACTTTGAGTATCTCTGAAAGTGTTGGCGTTTTAAAAAATGCTGACGTATCTGAGAGTACATCGTTTATCGCTTCCTCTGCTTGTGCTACGGATAAAAAAGAGCCTTTTATTATTCTTACTTCATAAGGTATTTTGTCAAATAGTTTTAAATTTTCTTGCATGATTTTCCTTTAATATCCGACATTATATCTTGTAGAGATTAGAAATGAAAATAAAATTAATATTCTTTTACTATAATTCGATAAATAAAAGGAAGTAGCTGTGGCAAAGATAAAATTTATAGTACCTATACTACTTATACTCTTTAGTGGATGCAGCATTAAAGAGTATGCCCATACAAAATCTAAAATCATCACTATTAAAACCGACAAGTTAAAATACTCTGATTTAGGTTATGTCAAAAATAGTGACGACGCTGTGAGTTTAGAGCTCTTTGTAGCGGGGAAAATGATTCAAAATATAGAGATTAATTATCTTATCTGTGTGGATGAAGGGTGTATGAGTAAGAGTAGTTTTAATGAAGAGTATTTAAATGCTAGTTACCCTGATGAACTTTTACAAAACATTAGTTTAGGCAAACCTATATATAATAGGAAAAATTTTGTGAAAACCAATGATGGATTCGAGCAGTACATTAGAGATGATAATGTAAATATAAAGTATAGTGTTGATTCAAAAGAGATTCGCTTCAAAGATAGAAGAAATAGCATACTATTTAAAATAAAGGAGTTAAGATAATGTCAAAAGGAAAATTTGTAGGAGCGCACTGCTCAGCTAGTGGTGGCGTTTATAATGCGATAACAAACGCAGAGGCTATAGGGGCAAAAGCATTTGCACTCTTCACTAAAAACCAACGCCAGTGGGTTGCAAAAGATTTAGATACAGCGACGATAGATAAGTTTAAAACCATGTTAGATGCAAGCGGTATACTTCCTAAACACGTTCTTCCACACGACTCTTATCTTATAAATCTAGGTCACCCTGAAGTTGAGAAACTCGAGAAGTCTAGAGCGGCATTTATAGATGAGCTTGAGCGTTGTGAGGAGCTGGGACTTGACCGTTTGAACTTTCACCCTGGAAGCCATTTAGCAAAGGTGAAAAAAGCGGATAAAGAAAATCTAGAGATTATGAAACCTATCGAAGATGTGTGTCTTGATGTTATCGCAGAGTCTATAAATATAGCTCTTGATAAAACACAAAATGTGAGTGCAGTTTTAGAAAACACAGCAGGACAGGGAAGTAATCTTGGTTGGCGTTTTGAGCATCTTGCTCACATTATAGACAAGGTAGAAGATAAGTCTCGTATTGGCGTTTGTATAGATACTTGCCATATGTTTACAGCAGGATATGACATCAGAACACGAGAGGCTTATGATAAAACTTGGAATGAGTTTGAAAAAGTGGTAGGCTTTAAATACCTTATGGGAATGCATATAAATGACTCGAAACCACCTCTAGGAAGCCATGTAGATAGACACCACTCACTAGGAAAAGGTGAAATAGGCTTAGATGCTTTTAACTTTATTATGAATGATGAGAGAATGGATGATATTCCTTTAGTGTTAGAGACTATAGATGATACTATTTGGAAAGAGGAGATAGAACTCCTCTATAGTTTTATCAAATAAAATAATGATTTTATAACTTTTTGGTTACACTAAACCAAATTTTAAATATAAAAGTAAGGAAATTAAATGAAAAAAATAGCTTTAATGTCTTTAGCCGTAAGTTCAGTTTTGTTTGCTAGTGGATATAAGATTCCAGAAACTTCAACAAACTCGGTTGCACTTAGTGGTGCAAACATTGCACATACAAAGAGTGCTGATGCGGCTTATGATAATCCTGCAAATATGATTTTTATGAGTGACTCTAATCATATTGAGGCTGACTTGATGTATATTGGGACATCGGCTACAAAGTTTGAAGGGACAGTAGATGGAACAGGCCCATATGATTTAAGTGCAGAGGAGCAAACATTTTTAATTCCATCAATTCATTATGTCTCTCCTAAGTTAGGAGAGGCTAATGCTAGAGTTGGTTTAAGTATAGTAGTTCCAGGTGGGTTGACACGTGAGTGGAAGGAAGAACCAGCAAAAACTTCAGCAGAAGAGTTCACGCTTCAGATTGTAGAAATTAACCCTACGGCGGCGTTTGAAGTAACTAAAGAAGTTGCATTTGCTGTTGGTTTTAGAATCGTTCATACTAGTGGTGTTGTTAAAAGTAGTGGTACTGTACCTGTGACTGCAGTTGGAGGCTTGCCAACTACCATTACTCGTGATATGGAAGGGGATTCATTAGATTTTGGGTATAACTTGGCATTAGCTTATCAGCCTACAAGTAATTTAGAGATTGGATTAACATATCGTTCTAAAGTTGATTTATCTACACAAGGAGATGCATCATTATCTTCAACTGCAGTTGTTCACCCTAACCCTGCCGTTGGAACATTAATACCAGCTGGTTTATATTCGGGTGGAGCAGCTGTTTCAGTTCCTTTACCTGCAACCTTTTCAGCAGCAATCGCTTACACATTACCTACTAATACGACAGTCGAGTTTGTATATGAAAAAGCTTACTGGTCAGCTTATGAAAACTTAGATTTTAGTTATGACACAACTTTGACCCACCCTATACTTAATAGTGCTTTTGATAAGTCAATCGCTAAAAACTGGAAAGATACAGAATCATATCGTTTCGGTATTACACAAGAACTAGACTCTCTTACATTAATGGCGGGTGCTGTTATTGACAACACACCAACACCAGAGAGCTCTCTAAACTTTGAATCACCAGGAAGTGATTCTCTTTCTGTTTCTCTAGGTGGTCGTTACGAGATAAGTAAAACTATAGATGT
>JAYEHI010000053.1:0-3106 GCA_034659455.1 Campylobacterota bacterium
ACAACAAAGAGATCTATGAAGCGAGTCAAGGAAATGCCATTCGTGGCAATGATGGCAAAGTAGGTTTAACGCCACAAGGCGAGACAAACCTAAACGCTAAACAAGATGTGCAGGCAGAGGTTGTAGCTCAAGAGGAGCAAGCTCAAAAAGATGCTCAAAGAGGTGTAGCTGTAGACTATTTAGCAGCGAGTTCAAAACAGTCTCAAGTTGAGATCTATTTAGCTGTCGCTACAGATGGCAAGTATGAGTCTAACTCAAATGCCACTGCAGATATCATCAGTACTCTTCGTGATGTTCAAAAACAAAACGATGCTGTAGCAGCTTATGCTACTTACCAAGACAATCAAGCAGAGGGCAGACCTGCTCTTTACTAGACCTCTACTACCCTAACCTCATCTGCTAGAAGATAGCAGATGTAACCTCTTACTCTCATCTTCGTTATCTCCTTAATGGCATTTACATAAGCACGAACCTGTTTGACATGGTGCTGGGAAAAACTAAGAGAACTTTTATAGTCTATAACGTTAAAAGAGCCATCCTCGCACTCAACAAGCAGGTCGATATAACGAAGTGACTTTTTATAACGGAGTGCTTTTTCTCTATAACACTCCCCTTGAATCAACTCTTTTACTTGAGGAGTTTGTGTAAAGACTCTTACTCTTGAAGTTATATCTTGCATCTGCTCTGCACTCAAAGAGAAGCCAAACTTATTTATCATCATATTATAAGCACTCGCTATATACTCCTCGCTAAACTCACCCATCATCTCAAGCATATAGTGCATTGCCAACCCAAAGTTAATGGCATTTAAGTCTTCATCTTTTTGAACTTCAAGGGCGAGTATATCACTCTGCGTTCCATAGTAGAGCTCTTGATACTCCAAAGCTTGTGAATTGATCACCTGCTCCTTTATTTGAGCCTTACATGTAAGCTCACCCCAACTCCCGGACTCTAACTCTAGTATATCAAAAGTCGACTTCTCACTCTTTCTCACAATGATAAGGTTTTCTCTAGCTCTTGTAAACGCCACATACAGAGCGTTTAAACTATCTTCTCTAACTAGCACTTCTTCTTTAAGTAATGCATTTTGGTATTTGCTATCTAAGGTGTCTCTATTTTTTGTCCTTAAGTAGACATCAACTAGATGTACACCATCATACTCATAGATGATGCTAGACTTTGAAGCGGGTGGTTTTTTGAGTCTATCCATCACTATGACATGCTCATACTCCAAACCTTTTGACTTATGCACAGTTAGAACCCTTACCCCGCTGATATCCGATACTGCTGCAGACGTATCGAGTCTCTCATACTCAAAAAGAAGTGCCTCTACATCGGAGTAATTAGTGATGGCGTTTAGAAAACGAATAAGATGAAAATCCTTACTAAAGAGCTTATACTTATCTATCGCTTTTTTCACAACATCAAAGAGCTTCACTGCATTAAAATCAACCGACTTTATCTCTTGAGGCTCTTGTTCGACAAGAGCAAAAAAGTTAAGTCTATATATATCTTCTTTAAAGTAGAGGTACTTTAAGTACTCCAAAATAGCCTTTACGCTTCGCTGGTTAATAAGTTTTGTAGTAGTCTCGGTTACAACTTCTATGCTCTCGTCTAAAAGAGCATTCTTCACCTCTTCTCCATCTCCGTTTGTTGCACATAACACTGCGATAGTGTTTATATCTGCTCCCTCGGCTATAAGCCTTTTTACCTGTGTTATGCTCTCCTCTAAAACTTCGTCATTTTGAATGACTTCAACGTAACCACCCTGTGCCTCTTCTCTTACTAACTGCGGAGCATAGTTTTTTATCTTTCCCTCAAATGCCACATTAACAAACTCTATAACCTCTTTTTGAGACCTATAATTGGTGAGAAGTTTTTCCACCTCAGTTGTGTTTTGAGTTACAACTTCTCCAAAGAGTGCTGAAACACCACCACGAAATCTGTAGATAGACTGCTTAACATCTCCAACAAAGAAAAAGCTTCCGTTCTCAAAAACACCACTGCCTGAAGTAATCTCTTCTATGAGAGGACGGAGTATCTCATACTGTACTATACTTGTATCTTGAAACTCATCAAGTAGCATATGCTCTATCTTAGCATCGAGTCTGAAGTATAAAAACTCACTATCGTCTATACGGTGAAGTATCTGATAAACCAAAGCCGTTACGTCTGAAAAGCTCAGTTCGCTATCATCTACATAGAGAGCTTTTTTCGACTTTTTATATATACTTACAAGCTCGTTTAAAGCATAAAAGAAGTTCTGCTCCTTTACTCTATGATAAGCTTGAAGTGCTTCTTGAATAGTGTGAAGATGGGTATTCATCTCTAAAGAGAAGCATTTTTTAAAGACCCAGTACTCTAGAGACTCTTTGACTATCCAAGACTTCCCCTTAAGTTCTTCAAAACTCTCAGCTTGCACTGCTTTAACGAGTGAAGCGGATGCTCCCTTGCAGTTACTCACCAGTGATTGTAACCCGCTAAGCGCACTCATAGCACTCTTTTCATAATCTTTTGTACTCTCTTGTGAAAACTTTATACCTAAGAGCTCTTCTTGTTTGATGTAAAAATCATCCAGTAGATTAAATATATCCGTCACACGCTTCTTGGACTCTAAAGAGAGATTTAGAAGTAAATCGCGTTTACCAGCGACACTCACCTCTTTTAAAAACCTTGAGAGTAGTTTTTGCTCATGCTGTGCACTAAATGTTGAAAAGTCTGGCATTAAAGAGGCATAGAGAGAGAACTTTCTAAGTATCTGAGTAAAGAAACTATCTATCGTCATGATTTTAGTGTTTGCATTGAGAAAACTTCTTAAAACCTCATCTCTGTGCTCAAGTAGATATTGTGCAGAAAACTCCGTAACCTTTGCTATCTCTTGAAGTTCGCCTCTGTTTTCTAGCTCCTCTAGCGTCTCTATAATCCTCTCACTCATCTCCCTAGCAGCCTTATTCGTAAAGGTGAGTGCTACTATCTTAGAAGGCTCAGCTCCTTGAAAAAGAAGTGAGAGATAACGAACGACAAGCATAAAGGTTTTTCCGCTTCCCGCACTCGCCTCGTACGCAAGATTCTTTTTAAACATACCCTTCCCACTCTTATAAATTTT
>JAYEHI010000054.1:0-3098 GCA_034659455.1 Campylobacterota bacterium
CCATTTGTGCGCCGCTTATTTGCATGAAAAGTCTCCTATATAAAAATTATAATTTTAAAAAATTACGTGATTATACTTAAAGGGAACTATATTTGAGGTTAAAGGTAAAATAGCTCTCTAAAATCAGTGACTTAATCTAAGATTGAGTCGACTAACATAGAGGAGCGCCACATACTCATCGAACCTTGATGCAAGTGTTCAAGAGTAAGCTTGGAAGAGGGGTATTTCTCTTTGAAAAGTGCATAAAAATTTTCTATATTTTCTTGAGTTCCAAAGTTGATTACAAAGTTTTTTATTCCATTTTCTATCTCGCTCTGCTGAGCATTATCTCTAGCCCTATCTTCGAGCTGCACCATATAACACCAAGCAAACACTGTAGCTATTGCAGTTGATTTTGATTTGATTTTAATATAATCATAGAGTGCTTTAGACACACCTTTAGCATCGCCTTCCATGGCAAACAAGTTTGCCTGTTTCTGAGCTTCAAGCCAATCTTCTTGAAGCTTTTTACCTTCGCGTGTATTTTCTAGTGTTTCAGAAATAGCCATCAAATTGTAAGCACTTATTACATCTTCATTTTCAATAGCACTAAAAAACTTCTGCCTGGTCTCAATCTCAAGCATCATCTCTCTCACCTCTTCCTTATAGCCATCAAATACAGACAAAACTCTTAACATTTTTATAGCTGAGTGAGTATCTTGATTCTCAAGAAACTGTTGAGATTTTATATAGAGAGTATCCGCATACTTCATCAAAGTACCATACTCGGGTAGCTCTTTTAAAAAACTATGCTGTTTAATTAACTCAAAACATATGGCAAAATCTTTTTGCCCTATGGCGGCACGAAAACGTTTATAAACTTCCGCTTTGGAGAGAATTTCTTGTATCAGTTTTGTTTTAGAGCTTATACCTCTGTATTGTGAGAGTATCTCTTTTGCTTTGTCTATGCCTTTTGGGTCAAGTACATACTTTTGTGCTTGTATAAAAACTTTTTTCCATCTCTTCTCTAAATTGCGATATAATTTAGTCTCTTGATAGATTGGAAAGTTATTTGCCAAACCATAAGCCAAAGTCAACTTTCCTTGCATCGCAAATGCTCTAAACTTATCAAACTCAGCATAGTCAGTTATCACTTTTTGCATGATTTTATTTTTTGAAGGAATGTTTTTAAAAGCGTTAAAAAGGAGAATTGCCTTTTTCTTATCGCCATTTTCTAGAGCAATTTTTGCCTTTTCTAAAGTTCTTTCCCATAAGTTAGATACTAATGAATAGATTTGTGTATACGCAAGAATAGGATTTGCATCTTTGACTATTTGTATATCATCAAGTTTTCTGTTTTTTAAAAGTTCAGATATTTCACTTTCACCTTCGTAGATGTCATATGTCATCAAGAAGCCGTCTTCAGTTCCAATATAAAGCATATGCGTAATTTTATCAAACTCTAGTGCTGTAATAGGTGAAGAGATTTTTATATATTTTGAGGAGAGTATTTCATATGTGTTTAAATCATAGACAATAATGTAACCCAAAACAGTCCCTAAAAAAAGAAACTGATCATCTTTACTCGTAGTCATATGGGTTATGTCATCGTGAATTCCCCTAAGTCGCTCTATAATCTTGCCTGTGTATACATTCCAAATTATTGCTGAGGAGTTTTTATCGATGCTTATAAGTCTATTTTTTTCTAAAAACCTAAGCTTCATAATGGGTGCGCCGTGGCCTCTAAGCTTCTCTTTTGGAGACATCGTCACGAGAGAAAAAATAGAGATTTTTCTATCATAAGAGGCTGTTGCCACCCAGTTTCCATTTTGACTAAAGGCTATGTCATTGACAGTGTCCACATGTACAGGTAGAGTAAAAACAAGTTGACCACTTTTGATATCTATGGCAAAAGTTTTTCCATCGTCACCACAAGAGAACATATATCTATTAAGAGGGTCTATCCCTACCGTAGAGGCTTCACCTTGATGCCTATCAATTTCAGTAATAAGCTTTTTAGTTTTTGCATTATAGAGCTTAGACTCCTTACAAGTAGCTGAGAGAGTTGCAAAATAATCGCCATCATTGCTAAATGCTACTACATGCGTCTTATATCTCTGATGATGAATATTTACCTTAAACCCATTGATGGTGCTTAAATCATCTCTCTTTAGATACCTTATCGTTGTTTCATTATCTACGACAAGAACTCTTCCATCATCAAGCATCCTTAGTAAAACGATGGGTTTTTTTAAAGCTTTATTTTGAACAACATTCACAACTACTACTCCCTTAAATAACCTTCATTTTTGAGCGTTCCTCTTATCTCTTCTTGGTGCTCTTTTCCTTTTGTTTCCATATGTACAGTAACGTTTGCGTCGCCATAGTCAAGCGATATGGATGTTCTGTCGTAAGAGATATGCACAATGTTGGCATTTAACTCTTCTAGTATCTGGGTAAAACGCATTAATGAGCCTGGTTTATCAACAAGCGTAACGGTTACTTTCATTTTACGGTGAGACTTTAAAAGACCCTTTTCGATGATAACTGAAAGAAGGGTTACATCCATATTTCCACCACTTAAAACAGCTGCTACTTTCTTTCCCTTTAGCTCAGGAAGTTTGTTATGTAAGAGAGCAGCCACACCAACTGCACCAGCACCTTCAACAACAAGTTTTTGCTTCTCAAGCAAAAACAAAATTGCACTTGCTATCTCTTCATCATCAACACTTACAATCTTATCTACTGACTTCAGTGCATATTTTAGGGTTATCTCAGAAGTGTCACGCACTGCGATACCATCGGCTATTGTTCTCACACTTAGAGAATCAACTGGCTTTTTCAAATCATATGAATTTTTAAACGCAGGCGCACCAAGGGCACTGACACCAATAACTTCTATCTTCGGATTTTTTGCTTTAATTGCAGTTGCCATTCCAGCGATAAGACCACCGCCACCAACACAAATTACAACTGCATCCAAGTCATCACATTTGTCTAAAATATCAAGAGCAACGGTTCCCTGTCCAGCAATGACCTCTTCATCTTCAAAAGGGTGTACAAATGTTAAAGAGTTCTCTTTTCCATATGTAGTCGCATAAGCATAGGCTTCATCATAG
>JAYEHI010000055.1:0-14783 GCA_034659455.1 Campylobacterota bacterium
AGTTTGCTTCAAAAGAGGACTTAAACTCTTATGCTATTCACCCTGAACACCTCAAAGTTGTTGCGTTTATCAAGAGTGTAGCAAAAGAGTCTAAAGTCGTTGATTATACATTAGACTAGAACTTTATGTTTTCGTATCTGTCGTAGAGCCACTCTGCGATAGCTTGACGTTCCTCTTCATTAAGCTTTCCTTTGAGTGAAGGCATAACTCCAAACTTCTCTATAGCACCTGGATTACACATACTGTTGTCTAGATTAGGATTGACTATATAGTCTTTGACGAAAAGTATAAAAAGGTGACGATTTACATCTTCTTCTTCATCTGTCGTTTGGATGTTCTCTTTTAGTCGTCCTGATACCTCTACCATCGGTGGAGCTACCATTTTGTGTATATTTGCTTTTACTTCACTCTTTTTCATCATCTCAATATGACATGCTTTACAACTGTTTTTGTATACATCATATCCATCAACTGCAAAAAGTGTTGCAGTGAGGATGGAAGCTGCAAGTACTATTTTTTTCATTTAAAGCCTTTGTTTTTTAATAATTATAGCAGAAACTACTTTTATCATATTAGTGTGATAAAGCTGATTAATTTAGTTTACTTTAATTAAACTTTAAATATTTAAGTAGTAGACTATTTTAAACTAAAGTAAAAAGGGGTATAAATGTTAAAGAAAACATTAGTGAGTGTAATTGTTTGTTTAGGTCTTTCATCAACGGTAGTTTCAGCAGGCAATGCAGAGTTGAAAGTAGGAATGGGAGAACTCTCAGGTAGTGTTTCCGCTCTTCAGATGGGGTTTTTCACAAATAACAAGCATGTAACTTTAGATGCTATAAAAACATTAAGAGCAAATGTTCAAAAGTATATGGGTGATAAGGATACTATCACTAAACTTTTACCCCAAAATGTACAGTACAAAGCAAGTATTGCTATTAATAGTGCAGAGATGATTGAAAAAAATGCAATAGCAATCGAGAAAGCACTTGGAGATAAAAGCATAAGTATGATTAATCGTCAAATGGGTACTCAAAAAGCTTTTCTTGAGATTCAAAACCAATGTTTTCGTTGTCATAACTTAGTTCGTGATTGGGAATAACATTTAGATTCTTCTTTAAAATGTGCTCAAGTGTAACCCACTTGAGCATAAATGACGATAAAATAAAATAAAAAGTAGACTTAAATCGTCAAACTACTTCTTAAACAATTCATAAAATAATATAAAATCAGATATCATTCTTTTAAATTACTATTAAAGGAAAAAAATGAGCGAACCAACATTAGAAAATATTGAAGACTATAACACCTTAAAAGGTGAAAAAAAACGTATAGTATGGGCTGTTATCATTGCTGGACTAATTATAGGAACTATTTATGTTGTTGCAAGTAAGAGCTATGGAACTGTTGAAGATAGTATACCTACGAGCGATACCATCAAAAACATACCTATAAAATAAAAATAACGCTAGAATAACAACAATATTTTAGAGCAGAGGGTTTAAGAATGCTAATGACAATAGTGGGAATATACACGTTTTACGTTTTAGTCTCGATATACACAAGTATAATGCAAATAGGCTACATAAATGAGAGAAAACGCAAAGATGCAGTTCTTTTAAGTAGCACTGAGTTTTTAAAAGCTGGAAACTACTCTGTTGCAAAGGAGAAGTTAAGCATAGCAAGCTCTTTTATAGATTATCTCTTTTTTATTGCTTGGATGGGTTTTGGTATCAAACTTTTACAAAAAAACATCTTTTTTGAAAATGAGGCAGTTTTAACGATAGCGATAGTTATTGGATTTGTTGTAGTAAACTCTATCGTTTCACTTCCTTTTGGCTACTATGAAAAGTTTGTTTTAGATAAAGAGTTTGGTTTTAACAAGTCGAGTGTAGGGCTTTGGATCAAAGATACTTTTATCTCATTTGTGATGACACTTCTTTTTGGCTCTTTAGTTGTCTGGGGCATATATGAGATCATCTCTAACTTTGCGCTTTGGTGGTTATGGAGTTTTCTATTTATATTTGCAGTGGTAATCCTTATAAATATGCTCTATCCAGCGTTTAGAGCGACATTCTTTGATAAGCTAACACCACTTCAAGATGAAGAGCTTGATGGTAGTATAAAGGAGTTAATGGATAAGACAGGCTTTGTTAGTTCTGGCGTTTATGTAAGTGACGCTTCAAAACGTGATGCTAGACTCAATGCCTACTTTGGTGGTTTTGGTAAGGCTAAGAGAGTTGTGCTTTTTGATACACTTATAGAGAAACTTACTACAAAAGAGCTTTTAGCTGTTTTAGGACATGAGCTTGGACATTTTGCGCATGGCGACATCTATAAAAATATCGCTTTAGTAGGTACGATGCTTTTTGCAATGTTTGGTATTTTTGGAAATCTTCCTGAGACTCTTTTTTTAGAGATGGGTATGAGTCAAACGCCAGCACTTATGATGATACTTCTTATGCTTTTTATGCCAGTTTTAGGCTTTATAATGATGCCAATTATGGGAATAGTCTCTCGTCATAACGAATACGAAGCAGATAGAATGGGAAGTGAACTTGGTGGACCAGCAGGTTCCATAGAACTTGCAAATGCACTTACTAAACTAGTGACAGAGAACAAAAGTTTTCCACTTTCACATCCTCTGTACATCTTTTTTCATTATACACATCCTCCAGTATTGGAGCGTTTAAAAGAGTTAGGCGTAGATATTGATAAAAGTTAAAGAACTTTTAGTAGAGATAACAAAACAACTTCAAGATAGAGAGATACCTCGTGCTTCTCGAGAAGCACAACTACTTCTTATGGCTCATCTAAATGTAGATGAGCTTTGGCTTATCACAAACCAAAGCACAGAAGTAGAAAATAGACAAGAACTAGCCTCCTGGGTAAAACGCCGTGCAAAAAATGAACCTTTTGAGTACATCACAAATAGTGTCAGTTTTTACTCTGAGAATTTTTTTATACAAGAGGGTGCTTTAATCCCTCGTCCAGAGACTGAATTACTTATAGATGAAGTGATAAAGAACTCTCCAGATAAAAATACGGAGATGACTTTTGTAGAAGTAGGGGTAGGGAGTGGCATCATCTCTATTATATTGGCGAAACATTTTGTAAATGCCAAGTTTATAGCCGTAGACATCTCGCAAAATGCCCTCGATATTGCAAAGATAAATATAGATAAGTTTCAACTTACTGATAGAATAGAGTTGCGTTTAGGCTCACTTCTAGAGCCCATAAGTGAAAAAATCGACTACCTAGTCTCAAATCCTCCCTATATAGCAGATGAAGAAGAGTTAGAGTCAAACTTATCGTATGAACCTCAAAATGCTCTTTTTGGTGGAAAGGTAGGCGATGAAATCATCCAAAAACTTCTTGATGAAGTCTTAAAGCAAAAGATTAGATATTTTAGTTGTGAGATGGGTTATGACCAAAAAGGTAAGATACAAGAGTATTTAAAAAATAACAGTTTTAAGAGTTTAGTTTTCTATAAAGATTTGAGTGATTTTGATAGAGGCTTTACTCTAAAGGTATAAAATGAAAAGAAATATTTATATAGATTTTAGTTACTTTATAACTCTCGCTGCATCTTTTGGCGGCGTAATGGTACTAGGTGCTTTTGTAGCACCTGTCGTTTTTCATACAGATAAAATAGTCTCTGAAATGATTATAGATAACTATAATGCAGGCATTATAATGGGTGAGATATTTCATAGGTTTTCATACTGGGTATACTTTCTTGCCATATATGTAGCTCTTTATGAAGCGGCTCAGTACAAAATGGGTCAGCGCGATGCAGTGAGTTTTGGTGCGGCTGTGACCGTGCTTTTTACTTCACTTATGTTTAGTGGTGTTTATGCCCCTAAAATCCTTGCTATGCAAGCGATGGGAAGAGAAGCGACCCAGAGTGATACATTTGAAAACATACACATAGCGAGTGAGATAGATTTCAAGATTCTTGCTGTGGCATTAATAGTGCTCTTTGTGAGAAGATTGATGCTTCTTAAAATCTCTTAACACTTTTTTAACAGTAGATTTGATAAAATTTTCTTAACTAATTCATAAGGTAAAGCAATGTCAATCACTTCTATTTTTAAACTCTTACTCCTCTCGTCTGTTTTTACACTCACACTCTTCTCATCGACTGAAATTTCACAAGCCCTCAAAGAGAAAAAACTCTATCCTATGGGTGAGAAAATATATAATAGTAAATGTAAAAATATAAAACTAGCAAATTACAAAAGTTACGATAGCTTAGTAAAAGCCATCGAAAAAGAGTCGCTCTGTGGTAGTTTAAACAAGAAGCACTCTCAAGCATTAAGTCTTTACATATGGGATGTTAAAAAAGCTCCTGTAACAAAGTATAAAAAACTAACAGTTACAAAAAAAGATAAGTGCCAAGTGTGTGGAATGCATATGCATCACTACCCTGCATGGGTAACTCGTATCAACTATCCAAAGGGTGAGACTTACAACTTTGACGGTGCGAAATGTATGTTTAAGTTTTACTTTAATAACAAAGAGGGCATAACTGATGTTTTAGTACAGGATTACTACACTTTAGAGACTATAGACGCTACAAAATCCTACTTTGTTATAGGTTCTGATGTGTATGGACCTATGGGACATGAACTTATAGGGTTCAAGGATGAAAAAAGTGCCAAAACTTTCTCTTTAGAACACAAGGGAAAAGAGGTGCTTTTCTTTGATGAGATAACAGAATACCTGGTTCGAAGTCTTGGCAGGTAAGATAAACTTTTATCTCTTAGAGTATACACTTAAGTATATTCTTCGATATAAGGTTAAAAACCTATTTATAACTATAGTTATGAGTCTTCTCATAGGACTTTTAGCTTCTGTCTTTTTCATCTCCAACGCAATGAAAGAGGAGTATGGTACTATACTCGAAAACTACCCAGACATTACCATAACAAATCAAAAAGCGATGAGAGATGCTACTATGGCTGAAGAGTCTATTGAAAAACTTTATGAGATTCAAGGGATAAGTAGTGTTGTAGGGCGAGTATGGGGAAGATACGATTTTTCTCAAGCTGATAGAGAGTTTACTATCTTCTCAAAAGATGAGTTTGAAAGTTACACAAATCCTCTTTTAAATAAAACACCTGTTGTCGAGAGTGGGTTTATGCTTGTGAGCGAAGGTGTGAAAAAGAGTTTACAAAAGGGTTACTATGATAAATATTTCAATTTTATAAAATCTGATGGTAGTCTGAAAAAAGTCTATATAAAAGATACTTTTAAAGGGACAAACAGACTAGAAAACTCTTCTGTTATGATACTCTCTAAGAAGGACGCAAGAGAGATATTTGCATATAAAGAGGGCGAAGTGACTGATGTAAGTGTGAGTGTTGCTAATGAAAACGAAGTAGGGTATATAGCAAACAAAATCAGTACAATTATGCCAAATGTAAAAATAACTCTCAAAGAGGACTTAAAAGTAAGGTATGAAAACATATATAACTTGAGAAGTGGTTTTTTTCTCAGTGTGTTTGTGGTTGCTCTTTTTACATTTTTTATGATAATTTATGATAAGGTAAGTGGCTTAAACAGCGAACAAAAAAGAGAGATAGGAGTACTCAAGGCATTAGGTTGGAGAGTAGGGGATGTACTAAACTCTAAACTCTATGAGGGGCTGATAATAAGCCTATTTTCTTATATAGTTGGTGTTTTAATGGCGTTTGTGTATGTTTATATCTTCGAGGCACCACTACTAAAAAGTATCTTTTTAAATAATTATGATCTGCTGAATGATTTTAGTTTTCATCTGAGTGTAGATTATGAAACTTTAGCACTTCTATTTTTCATAAGTTTACCTATCTATATAGCGGCAACAATCATTCCCTCTTGGCATATAGCAACACTTGATGCAGACGAGGTTATGAGATGATAAAGTTACTCAATGTATCCAAAGTTTATGACAAAGGAGTTAAAGCTCTCAATGATGTTAGTCTTGAGTTTGAAGAGGGTGAGCTTATAGTTTTAAAAGGGGTAAGTGGAAGTGGGAAAAGTACACTTCTCTCACTTATTGCAGGACTTACTAAACCCTCTAGTGGTGAAGTAATTGTAGATAAAAAAAAGATCTCAAAAATGCCTGACCATTTTGTGAGTATATACAGACGGGAAAATATAGGCTTTGTTTTTCAAAAATATAATCTCATAAATAGTTTGAGTGTAGCAGAAAATATACTACTGCCTCTTGTCCCAATCAACTTAGAAAAAAAAGAGTGCTTGGAAAGACTGGATAGAGTATTGTCGCTTTTTAAAATAAGGGAAAAAAAAGAGGCACTTGTGAAAAATCTCTCAGGCGGTCAACAACAAAGAACAGCCATAGCAAGAGCAAATATAAACAATCCTAAGATTATACTTGCCGACGAACCCACGGCAAATCTTGATGAAAAACTCTCTTTAGAGTTTATAGAAATACTTAAAGAGCTTAAGTCTAAAAACAGAACTATTATAGTTGCGACACATGATCCACTCTTTTTTGATTTAGAGTTTGTTGATAGAGTTATTGAAGTAAAAGATGGTGAGATTCTTTTATGACGCTTCTACCAGAAATATTGACTATTTATATACTTAATTTTCTTTTTTTTATTTTCGCTTCACTCTCATTTGTTTTAACTTTGCAGATACTTAAAGGGTGGAAAGTTGAAGAGACTACATCTCTGCAGTACTCTTTAGAGAAGAGAAGTTATCTCAGTAGTACTATTATAAAGTATATGTTTTATATAAAGTTGCCCCTTTTTATTTTTTTTGTCTTTACCTTAGATAAGCTCTCTTTTATTCTTCCTGGTGCTATGTGTGGTGCTGGAGTTGTAGACTCAAATGAATATGCAAGCATACTGTTTTTTTTAAAAGTTTTAAATCTTTATCTTTTTGCATATTGGATAGTCTTAGATAGCGAAGATATGAAAGAAGAGACTCAGCCTTATCTGAAGAAAAAGTTTACTATTTTTGCTGGATTGTTTGTATTATTAGTGAGTGAAATAATTTTAGAAACATTAACTTTTAGTTCTATAGATGTCGAGAGTGTTGTAGATTGCTGTGGAGCAATTTTCTCTCATAGTGATGATACTTATCTCTCAAGAGCATTAAATCTTCCTCTAGAGCTTCTTTTGACTCTCTTTTATACGAACTTCTTTTTACTTGTTCTAAGTGCCTTTTTTAAACGAAAACTATTTTTTGCATTTTTAAATCTTGCATTTTTTATTATGTCGTTGCTCTCGCTTGTCGCTTTTTTTGGTACCTATGTTTATGAATTGCCAACGCATCACTGTCCATTTTGTCTGCTTCAAGTTGAGTACAACTATGTAGGATACCTACTATATGCTTTACTATTTTTAGGAACTTTCAACGGTTTGATAGTGGCATTTATAGAGTTTAAGGATGAAGAACTAAAGAGGAGAGTAGTTCTCTCCTTGGTATTTAATTTTATATATTTAGTGATTGTGACACTCTATCCAGCACTCTATTATATGGATAATGGTGTTTGGATGTAGCAGTGACTTTTAGCGTCCACCAAACTTGTCATGCCACCACTCAGATGGAGAGTAGGTCGCTTTTTTGATACTCTCTTCATCAAATGGAAACTCATAAGCGCTGCAGTAGGCTAAAACAGTCTCATATGCATCATTTATCTGCATACTCATTTTAGTTGCTTTTTCTGGGTTATCTGAATGCTTGTCAGGGTGCCATTTTTTCATAAGAGCTTTGTAGCTGTTTTTAATCTCTTTGAGAGAGGAGGTTTGACGAAGACCAAGGAGTGTTTTGGCCTTCATAAGTTTTTCGTAAGATGTGGACAACTCTTTTAGTCTTGTTGTTGTCTCATGTATGTTGGTAAGTCTAAGTGGTCAGAGTCTAACTCACCACCAACAACTAAACGTGGGCGAACTTTAGCGCGAGGTGGTGCTGGTGTTTCACTTACAAAGTCACCATTGTTAGAACCACTCTCAGCAAGATCTTTTTCAAAACCAGTAGCGACTATAGTGATTTTGATGTAGTTCTCTTGAATGTTTTGGTCAGTTGATGTTCCCCAAATAACTTCAGCCTCTTCGTGTGCACTATCGTGAACGACTTCCATAGCTTCAGCTAGTTCCATCATAGGAAAGTCAGGGTGCATACTGAAGTGAACTAAAACACCCATAGCACCATTGATTGACATATTGTCAAGGAGTGGAGACTCTATTGCTGCTTTGATAGCTTCATATGCAGCATTGTCACCCTCATGCTCACCAACACCCATAAGTGCCATACCTTTATGACTCATAACAGTCTGTAAGTCGGCAAAGTCAAGGTTGATGTCATTGTCTCCACTAGCAAGAATCACACCAGAAGTTCCACTAACAGCTTGCGCTAAAACGCTATCTAC
Source organism: Campylobacterota bacterium (assembly GCA_034659455.1). Lineage (GTDB taxonomy): Bacteria > Campylobacterota > Campylobacteria > Campylobacterales > Sulfurimonadaceae > Sulfurimonas. Next base: position 8,384 of record JAYEHI010000055.1, read on the forward strand.
TATTTTGAAACTCTCTTTCATCCCTAACTTTCTATCAATGATAGAGAGAAGCTTATCATTTGGAATAACAACTATAGAATCACTCTCTTTTTTAAGCTCTTCTAAACCAATTTCAGCAAGTTTAAGACGTTTACGACCCTCAAACATAAAAGGTTTCGTAACGATGGAGATAGTAAGTGCACCAACCTCTTTAGCGATTTGAGCAACAACAGGTGCAGCACCAGTTCCTGTTCCACCACCAAGTCCTGCGGAGATAAATACAATATCAGCACCCTCTAAAGCGGCACGGATCTCATCATAGTTTTCTAGTGCAGAATCTTTACCAATGTTTGGTTTCATTCCAGCACCAAGACCCTTAGTAAGTTTCGCACCTATCTGAATCTTTGAAGCCGCAGAGTTTTCATTCAGTACTTGAGCGTCAGTGTTTACAAGCATCATTTCTATACCAGTAACACCCTCTTTAAGCATGTGACCAATCATGTTTCCACCACCGCCACCAACGCCAACAGCTATAATCCTAGCACCGCTCAAGCTATTTGCTTCTTCTACTATAAATGGTTCCATCATCTTACTCCTTTAAAATAACTGGGTAGCCCAGTTCCAGAACTTACTAAAGCCGCTAGCTTCATCACTTTTTTTCTCTTTTTTATCATCCAGGTTTAACATAGTTGGCTTTACCTCTTCTTCTTGAGAAGGGGAAACAGGTATATCAAGTGTTGGATTGAGATTTACACTACTCTGCTGAGTAGGCGTCTCATTTGTGTGTCTCACACGCTTGTTTGCGTCTATCTCGTAAGGAGTATATGCTTGCGCAGAGTACATTATAAGCCCGATAGCGCTTGAGTACTCAGCTCCCTTGAGTGAATCAAAAAGTCCATCCATTGGTAAAGGACGAGCTAAACGTACAGGCATTGAACCAAAAGTAGCCATAGCTAAATCTCTGATGCCTTCCATGTTTGAGAAGCCCCCAGTTAAAACAACACCAGCACCTATTTGATCTTTTAGTCCACTATTTTCAATAAACTGTGCGAGTATCATTAGAGTCTCTTCAACTCGTGCAAAGATAACATTGTGAACTACATCTAAAGAGACTTCATGTGTTGTGTCAACATCGCCAATAACTGGAATCTCTATAAGGTCATTACTTGGATTTAGAAGTGAACCGTAAGTGAGTTTTACATTGTCTGCAACATTTAAAGGTGTGTGAAGTGCCATCGAGAGGTCACTTGTGACATGGTTTGATCCTACACCCAAAAATTCGTTATATCTTATGGAGTTACCAGAGTGAATAGCAATGTTACTTGTATTTCCACCCATGTCTATAACAGCTACTCCTAGCTCTTTTTCATCTTCATTAAGAGTGGCGATAGAAGAAGCATAAGAGTTGAGAACGATGTTTTCTACTTCCACACCAGCACCTTGAACAGCTTTTTTCAGGTTGTTTAGGTTTGACTTTTGCGTAGTGATGATATGTGTTTCAACTTCCAAACGCGATGCGTTCATTCCAAGAGGATCTTCTATAAAGTCTTGATCGTCTACTTTAAAGTTAAAAGGAAGAGCATGAAGTACTTCATATTCATTAGGAATATTTGCATTGTACAGAGATGTATGCATAACACGTTCTATCTCTTTGAAGCTTACTTCTTTACTCTGAATGTTTACAATACCGTTGGAGTTGAGGCTTTTAGTGTATGCACCACTCATTGAAACTATGGCACTATTTATGTCACTACCCGAGACGCGTTTAGCGTCTTCAACAGCCGTTTTAATGCTTCGAGAAGCTAACTCTATGTTAGTAATGCTTCCACGTCTAAGACCCTGCGCTCTAGTAGTTCCTGTACCAGTTATAGCGATAGAACTATCATGCTCTATCTGAGCGATAACGGCACATATTTTGGTAGAGCCAATGTCTATGGCTAAAACTGTTCTACTCAATTTAGAGTCCTTGAATATATATCTCTGTATTGTACTTCTCTTCTAGGGACTTGATAAGAGCCTCATTGAAGATACCGCTTTTTAGTTTTACTAGCGACTGAGTTAAATCATTATTTGAATTATCAAGCAACTTTTGTTCCAAAATATAATAAAGAACGATTTTTCCAGAGTTCAAAGTGATATATGATCTTTTCTTTTTGCTAACAAATAGTTTTTCTAAAAATTCGCTTGCATCTCCAACTTCTAAGTCTGTAAGTTTAGCGGCGTCATTTACAGTGATAAAATCCGTAGTCGTTCCATTAAACGTTTCTAGAGAACCGTTCGCCAACTCTTGAAGTTTAGACTTTGTGTTTTTAGCGATATAGTCTATAAGTACTTCTGCTTTTGCATCTTTGAAACTCTTTACTGTTGATGGATTAGTTTTGATGAGTTCAAATGTATGGTAAGTGCCATTCACTAAAATAGGTTTCATATATGGAGAAGTAGCAGAGAGTTTAGATATTTGTTCTAAAGCTTCGCTACCAAATGGATTTACTGAGCTTGAGATAGTCGCTGTACTAAAAACTGTATCGCTAGCAAGTTTTCCTTTTTTGTACGCGATATAAGTTCTAAGCGCTTTGTCTTTTGTAGCTTTAGTGTTAAGTTCTTGGGTTATTAAAGCTTCAGCAGACTCAAGAGGAAGAATTTTTCCTTCACTGTCTTTGAAGTGAGTCTTATTCTCAACATAATAGCTTGATAGTTTTGTTTCATCGTAACTTGCAGTCATCTCTTCTTGTTTAAGGTATTTTACGTCATACGATACTTCGCTCATGTAGTTGTTCGTTTGAGTTTCCCAAAACTTTTTCAGAAGTTCATCTGAAGTATTCAGAGTAACATCGCCTTGAGATAAAACTTTGTAGTTTATCTTATCTGCTATATTGGCTATTGTTTGTAGTATATTTGTCTCATTTTTGCTAACTTCCACGGGAAGAAGTTTAAATGTTTTTTGAATCAGTAGCTCTTTTTCTAATCCACTCTCATACTCTTTTGTGCTAAGTCTATTTTGTGAAAGAACTTGTTTATATGTCTCTTTGTCAAAAACACCATCTTTGTAAAAATACTCTTGAGTTTTAAGAGACGCTATAAGCTCCTGATCACTCACTTCCAAGTCGTAAGATGTAGCGAGGTTTAATACGAGTGCTTGTTGTACTAACTGCTCAAGCGCTTGTTTGTCCAGACCAAACTGTTTTGCCTTCTCCTCATCGAAGTTGCCTTGAAACATCTGATTGTATTGAGCATAAAGTCGAGAATAACTCTTCTGTAGTTCACCTTGAGTAATCTCTAAACTTCCCACTTTTGCAACTGCACCGGCTTTATCCCCATAACTGTACTGTCCCCAGCCTACAAAACCAGCTCCAACAAATGCGATAGTTGAAATCCAGATAGTAATAATGAGCCACTTTTTATGTCTTTGCATCCATGTAATCATATGTGTAAAACCTTGCTTATTGATATTTGTGTAATAATAGGTAAATTAGGATTAAACCTTGATAAAGAAGCGATGAAAGTAAGTCTATTCCGTGTCGAAATTACTCTGTGAGTTGTCTAGCATCAGCAGCCTACAGCTTTTTTCTAAAATGGCTAATTTTTTTGCCATCTCGTGAATATCTCTGTTATAAGCATAAACGCCATAACCGCGTATAACCATTATGTTTGTTTTTTTAGTTTGAAAATAGTACGCTATTTCACTATCTGCTCTATCGTACCAGTCATCAAATTTTTTTGGATCGACTACGTTTATGATACCTATCTCTTTGTGTCCGAAGTAGTCCTTTGGAATAATCTCATCATGCTGAATAGAGTATGCGGTTGTAAATTGAGGCATGCTAAAACAGATGAACTTCGCTTCACTAATCTGCGAGTAGATGCTAAAGTGAATTCCAGCGTCTACACTTGCTTGTTTCCACCGATAATCTTTTTTGAAGTAGAGCTCTATAAGGCTTTTCTCTTCCAAATCATCAAAAATCGCTTCGTTTGTGTTGATAAGAAACCTATTAGATTCTGTCTTAGCAGATAAAGAACCATGATAAATACCAAAAAAATCTTTTCTAAACATAGAGAGTGCAAGTCTTGAGAGTTTCTCTTTTAGGTGGGCTCTATTCATTTGAAAACCTCTACTTTTTAAAGTTGTGGTGTAAGTATATAGTTAAAAAGTTAAAAACAAGCCCAATAACACCAGCATGAAATCCAAAAGGTTTTGATGGTAGAGGTGTCAGAAGAAATGTTAAAGTAATAGAAATACCTACTAAAAGTCCATACAAAACAGTTTTATAAGAGAGTTGTTTATAGTGTAGACCTAGCATAATTGCTGGTGCGATATGAACCAGAATCTCGAGTTTTATCTGAATAAGCCACCATATAGTAGATGGAAGCTTGATAGCAAGAACAACCATAAATGCCATAACAAACCATGAGAAAACTTTCCCTACATACGTGAGTCTTTTTTGTGAGGCTTTTGGATGGCGTTTATGATAGATATCTTGAGTGAAAAGTGAAGCTATGGCGAGCATTGCACTGTCAACGGTAGACATTATGGCTGCTACGGCGGCTGCAACAAAAAGAGTTATAACGATGCTCATCCCCTCTATATGAGTTAGTTTATTTAACATCAAAAGAATTATCTGTTCACTCCCTTTTTTGTCAAGTTCTGGGAAATGTGCAGAACCAATGATAGCTATGATGATAAGAGGCAGAGTGGTTAGTAGCGGCATTATCACCATAAGGCTTAGTGAACGACGAAGAGTACTCTCATTTTTGGCTGAGTATATTCTCTGTATAGCTTGTGGATAGACCGAAATCCCAAAGAAAATCAAAATAAGGACACTTATCCATGTTATCTGATTTGTTAGAGTGACACTAGTAAATAGCTCTGGTCTGTTTTGTAAAAAGAGTGCTGCATTGTCACTGAGTGAACCGTAGTGAATCATAACAACATTGAAGATGATTATAACGCCAACAAAAAGTAAAACACCTTGAATGGCATCAGTCCATGCAACACTTCTCATGCCACCAAGTGTTTCGTAAATAACCATAATAATGGACATAAAGATGATGCCTTGACTAAAACCTATACCTCCTCCCGTCACATACTCCATGATATAGCCTATAGCTTTTAGGTTAGTGAGCATGTAGTTAGAGAGAGCAAATATGGAGATTGCTACAACAATGTATGTGAGTAGTTGCGAGTTATAGCGGAAGTTTATATAGTCGCCTACAGTTATGAAGTTATGTTTCTTACTGATTGGATATAGCTTTGGAGCATAAAGAAGATAACCAGCTACTATAGCTATCATAAAGGTAACACCTACTAAAAAGAACCAGCCGTTACGGTAAGCACTCCCAGCAAAACCTATAAGAGAGTTTCCACTGTATTGAGTGGCGTACATAGTTAAAAACAGAACACCAACTCCAAAACCTTGACCACCGAGATAGAAGTCTTTGAGTGTCTCTTCTTTAGAGGCAAATTTTCCAACAAAACCGATAACTATAAGTGAAGTAAGGTAAAGGATTAAAAACCAGATTCCAGTTTCACTAAGGAGAGGAGCGTTAGTCATTTTTTAAGTTTTTCCATCGTTTTTCTATGATAAAAATTAAGATTAGAGCATAGAGGGTTGTTGCTCCAAGAGAGCCATAAACCCAAAGAGGAACACCGAAATATACCTCTGAACTTAAAAATGGGATAGTGAGAATGAGAACAAAAAAAGAGAGTTTAAGGCTGATTATTTAAACCAGCCTTTCATTTTGTCTATAGCGGAGTCTAAAACACTCTCGTGAGGTTTTGATTCGATTCCAAAAGAGTCTTGAAGTTTACTAAGAAGCTCTTTTTGCTCATCATCCAGTTTTTCTGGATACTGAATGTTAACTATGGCGATAAGGTTTCCTTTTCCATGTCCATGAACATCATCTATTCCCTCATTTCTAAATGTAAAACGCTGTTTATCTCTTGTACCTACGGTAAGCTTCAACTCTAGCTCTCCAGTAAGTGAGGGGATAGTTAGTGTTTCTCCTGTGATAGCTTGAGTGAAAAATACCGGAATCTCTATGTAAACATCATTGTCATCTCTGATAAAATGTTTGTCTTGTTGGACATCAAAAGTAACATACAAGTCGCCACGGTTTCCTTTTTTTCCAATGTTTCCTTTTCCTGAAACTCTTAAACGGTTGCCAGTATCAACACCTTTTGGTATTTTGACACTTACACTCTCTTTTACCTCTTCATATCCATTTCCACGGCATGACTTACAAGCGTCGGTAGCTGCAGTTCCCGTTCCTTGGCAGACTGGACATGTCTGAGTAAATGTCATAAAACCTTGTTGCATTGCAACTTGACCTTGACCGCCACACTGTTTACAAGTAGAGAGCTTACCGTCTTTAGCTCCTGTTCCTTTACAATCTTTACAAGCTTTTTTGTATTTGAAACTAATAT
>JAYEHI010000056.1:0-3044 GCA_034659455.1 Campylobacterota bacterium
CGAGAAATTTCAGACGCTCTAGAAGCGGAAGCGACTCATCTTGAGCCTGCTTTAAAACTCTTGTGTTGAACTGTAACCAAGAGAGCTCACGGTTGTTATATAGGTTTGGGTTTTTGAGATTTAGCATAAATTAAAAGACCTGATAATAAAAATTTGTTTAAATGCATTATAGCAAAGTTTAACAATAGACTAATAACAATTTAAATATAATAAAAAAATTTTTCTCACAAGGACATATATGTTTACTCGAGTTCTCTCTCTATTTCTCATACTTACTCTCTCCCTTTTTGCAGTTCCAAGCATAGATCAGTTAAAAGCGGCAGTAAAAGCCGATCCCTCCCTTTTAGACTCTCCTCAAGCACAAGCTATGATGCAAGAGAAGGGCATCTCAGCAACTGATGTCAAAAGTCGTTTAGCAAAATCTGAGAAGATGAGTGATGAAACCATGGATGCTGAGTCTATTGAGAATAATGTTGATTTAAGAGCTGAAGATGCACACATTAGTGAAGACTTTGATATGGACGTAGATGATTTAAATGAGTCAGTAGTACAAAGACTAAACCCTTTTGAATATAAAACTAGTCAAGAGATCCGAGAAGACCTCCATGCTAAAAAACAGTTACTTTTAGAAGAGAAGCTAGCACGTTACTCTGATAGTTTTTATGCAAATAAAAACATGATTGATAGCTCATCTCTTGCAACACCTGATGACTATGTTATCACTCCTGGGGACACGATAAACATTCATGTGTACGGAGATAAAGATAAAAACTATAATCTATCTGTCTCAAATGATGGAGAAGTGGAAATAGCTTATATTGGTCCGATTAAAGTAGCTGGCATGAGTTTTAAAGAGCTCAAAGCAACAGTCTCTAGTAAACTTAAACGCCACTTTAAAAATAGTCTTTTTAAAATCTCTATAGAAAAGTATAGTAGTATTCAAGTAACTCTTATCGGAGATGTGAAATACCCTGGAATATATAATCTTCCATCTTTTGCTACTGCCAAGGATCTCTTCATAGAGGCTAAGGGTGTAAGAAAAAGTGCTTCTGTAAGAGATATTGACATAAAACGCAATGGAAAAACAGTGGCTAGTTTGGATTTTTATGATCTGCTCTTTAAGGGGAAAAGTGCTGTTAAGACTCTTTTGAAGCATGGGGATATAGTTGTCGTAAAAAAAGCGAAGCAGCTAGTAAGTATAGATGGATTTGTAAACCATGCAGCGATATTTGAGCTCAAAAGCAGTGAAACACTCAAAGAGCTGATAGCTTATGCAGGTGGGATGAAAGCAGATGCTTCTAAACGCCATATAAAGATAGATAGATTTAGTGATAACACAATCTCTGAAACTTTTCACCTTAATTATAAAAAAGCAAAAAACTTTAAAATGAGAGATGGAGATAAAGTATACATCTATCAACTAAACTCCAGTGCAGACAGCAGTGTAAATATATATGGAAATGTAATAAGACCAGGATCATACAGAATACCAAAAGAGGCAACGCTTACATCACTTCTCAAAGAGCAGTTATCTAGAGGTGCAAAACAGTTTTTTCTTCCAGAGACATATTTTGAGTATGCCATGGTAAAAAGATACTCTAAGAGTTTAGACTATGAGATAAACTCGTTCAGACTTCAGGATATTTTAGATGGTAAAAACAGTCTCAAAGTACTCCCTCAAGATGAGATATATATCTTTAGCCATAATGACGTGCAGACAACTTCTTTTGTGACAACGAAGGGAGAGATTCTTCTCAATCCAGGAAAGTTGAGATATTTTAAAGGTATGAGCATTAGAGACGCTGTACATGCTTCTGGTGTTGATGGAATCATCGATGACTCCATTCGAGTGACAACGATAAACACAGAAGATAGAATGCCTCGTACTACTTTTTACTCCCTTAAAAAAGATGCTGATACTCTACTGAGTGCTTATGATGAGGTTGAGGTGTATGACTACTATACGACTCATATACTCTCACCTGTAAGCATTAAGGGTGAAGTAGTCAATCCTACTACGATTTTTTATGAAGAGGGTATGACACTAGATAAGCTCCTTACGTCAAGTGGTGGTTTTACTATAGAGGCTTATTTGAACAAGCTTGAAGTGGTGAGATACTACATTGATGAAAATAGTGATCGTAAAAAAAGAGTCATTTTACTGGATCTCAAAGAGATAGACCCAAGAAAGTATAAGCTTGAGGCCTATGATGAGGTGACTGTTTATAAAATTCCTAACTGGGGAGAAAAAAGAGTAGTAACACTCAGTGGAGAAGTAAAATTTCCAGGAAAGTACACAGTGAGTAATGGTGAAAAACTTAGTAGTGTGATAGAACGGGCTGGTGGTTTTACAACTGAGGCATTTATTGAGGGCACTGTCTTTACAAGAGAGAGTATTAAACAGCGTCAAATCACTCAGTACAATAGATCTTTAGCACGTATAAAAAGAGAACTCGCTATCTATAATGCCATGCCTGCAAATGCAAAGGCTGCGGTGGGTAATGCAAGCGATACCCTGAATGATGTAATGATGGAAGCAAAAAAATACCAGCCAATTGGACGTGTGAGTTTAGAGCTCTCTCTCGATATCGAGAGTTTTAAAGAGAGTAAGTATGACCTTGTTCTTAAAGACCAAGATACTGTCACTGTACCAAATATGATAGATACGGTAACAGTTTTTGGAGAGGTGTTTAATCCAACCTCTTTTGTATATAACGAAGATTTAGATGCACAGGAGTACATCGAGATGGCAAGTGGGCTCTCTCGTAGCGCTGACGAGGGAAGCATATACGTTATTCATGCAGATGGAACAAGTGAACTTGTTGACCAGGGTTGGTTTAGCTCTTCTGTGAAGATTCAAAAGGGTGATACTGTAGTTGTACCTCTTTATATCAAAGAGTACAATACTCTAGAAGTTTGGAACTCTGTCTCAAGAGTGCTTTCATCATTTGCTGTAACAGCAGCTGCTTTAACTACACTAGGTGTCTTTTAATGAATACTCAAAATCAAGAAAACTATATTGAAGAAGATGAGATAGATTTAAG
>JAYEHI010000057.1:0-3033 GCA_034659455.1 Campylobacterota bacterium
TAAGTAGCGGCTATCTTCATATATCTAGCTTCAAAGTTATTCATAGTCTAGAATCCTCTCTATCTCATGCATGGAGTGGTCATTTTTGAGACTGAACTTTATCTCTATGCGTCTTGACGCATACTTGTTCTCTTTGCCATTTTTATAATTTATTGTATCAAGGTAGGAGCGTCCACTTGCAACAAGGAGAGGTTTGATATTATTACGTTTTGTAAACTCTAAAGTTAGAAGATAGTTCATGACAGCATAGGCTCTCTTTTGTGAGAGATTTAGGTTAAGTAAGTAGCCACCATCACTATCAGTATGACCTTCAATAACTATTCGTTCTAGATGCTCTTTGATATTACGATTTGAAGTTAAGGCTCCTATATAGTTTATAAAGACTTTTTTAAGTTCAAGTTTCGAAGAGGCTTTGAGTTTTGCACTTCCTTTGTCAAAAAGTATGTTTGATGATAAACGCAAACTACCACTTTTGGGGTCTATCTCTACCTTGTCGCCAAGACTCTGCTTGAGTTCTGCGATAACACGGATTTTAATTCCTGTTAAATTTTTGATTTTTGCTTTTTGAGACTGTAGTTTTGCTATGAGTGCATCATACTTCGTCTCCTTCTCTTCTATACTTCTCAGAAGTGTTAAGAGCTCTTGATCTTTTAGCTTAAGTACATTCTCTTTAGCACTAAGAGTGTTGGAGAGAACAAGTACTTTGCTGTCATAATCTTGCAGTTTTATATTTTGCTCATTTATTGTGGCATTTGATTCATCTAGTAGGTTTTGCATGATAATGATTTTTTCGTTAAAGTCGTCAATCTTCATATTTTGCGAGAGCAGTATATTATTTAGGTTTATCAGCTCATCCGTCTTGAGTTTTAGCGCATCGCTACTTATGAGAAGTTCCTCTTTTGTGGTGTTTAGTTCAGCAGAGCGTAGAGCAAGGAGTTTTTGAAGTTTTTGTACTTCATTATCACGAAGCAGAAGAAGACTCAAAGAGTCCTCAAGTGAGTTCTCCTTAGAGTCGAGGTTTGATTTTAAAACAGTTGATTTAACCACGATTGCACCGATTAGCAGTATAAAAACAAAGAGTAATCCGGCCATCAAGTCGGCATAGGAGAGCCAGAAGTTCGTATCTTCATTTTTACTGTTTTTATAGAACATATAGCAAGCTACTTGATTTTCACATGATTAGCAACCATGTTGTGGTACTTCGCTATTGAGTCTTGTACTTCACGGCTCTCAAGACTTACGTGAGTGGCAAAGTCAGCGAGTTTGATAACTATCTCACCTATTTCTGTATCGATTTTGTCAAAAGTTCTGTTGAGTGAGTTGTTGAGTTGTCCACTGAAAACTTTTGTTGTCTTTTCAAATGACTTTGTAGCTACCGTGAAGTCAACAAGTGCTTTGTTGATATTGTTTTGCGCCTGAATTGCGGTTGTGCTTCTGTCTATCTCTTTAAGAGAGGTTTTTAGCTCAGTAGAGACACTCTCTAAGTTTGTAGCAAGTGAAGTAAAGTTAGAGTTTGTCTCTTGCATGATTGACTCAAAACTTCTGATATGCTGTTCGTTTAGAGTACGAATGAAGTCTAAGTTAAATGTCTCTTTTAGAGCCCCTATAAAGCGGTTTTCTTTAATATCATACTGAGTGTACTTGTAGATAAGTAGCTCCTCTTTTGACCAGATAGAGGTAGCGAAATCATCTTGAATGCTAGAGAAATATACTCCTATCTTACTCAGTCCACGTTTTTCAAAATATGTCCAGATAAGTGAGAGCAATATACCGTAAATAGAAGCAAAAAACGCAGAACCTACACCACTCAGAAGTAGAGATATCTCACGATCAAGTGCTTGTGTATCCGTAACGGAAAAGTCGGGCATAGAGAGAGCAATGGCTACAAATGTACCTAAGATACCAAGCATAGGAAAGGTAGAAGATGCCACTGAGACGTAGTTGTCATTTCTAACGTTGGCATAGTATCTATTTAAAAAAGGTTCTATCTCTAAGATAGATTTTGTCTCTTGTTCTATAGTAAGTGCACTTGAGTCAAGCTCTTCTTTGAGTTTTACTTCTAATAGTTTGTATGAAGAACGCATTTTACATACAGAGTAGTTTGCATTATGTTTTGTAAAGAGTAAAAAGATAAAAAGAATAAAACCTATGACTCCAAGTGAGTGAACTGGAACATGAAGAGGAACTATCTCCAAGTAGCCTAGTACCATTGCTACAAAAAAAAGCATAGGGATTAGGGAGATTACTATAAAGTTTGCAGAGCACAAGGCACTGCTTTGTTTTACTGACATATGAGTTGTCCTAGGATATTTTAACTATTTACTAGCAAGAAGAGTGCCATCCTCTTTCCAAAACACAGCACCTCCTATTATCTTCCCATCTGAGTAGTGTGCTTGGGCTGATATCTGACCATTTGAGTACCACTCTTTAAAGATTCCCTCTTTGATGCCATTTTTGTAAAATGATTGGGATTTTAACTTGCCATCATCATACCAAGTTCGCGATTCTCCATCCTGGAGGTTGTTTTTATAGTAGGCTGAGCTTTTCTTTTTGCCGTTTGCATACCAAGAGGTTACTTCACCCTCTTGCTTGTCATCGCGATAGTAGGCGACTATGGCTTTTTTACCATTGGAGTGAGAGCCGATGTATTCACCATCTTGTTTGCCTTTTCGAAAGTAGGCAATTGTCTTAATGGTTGCATTTTCTCTCCACTCTGTGAGTCTACCATCAATTTTACCTTTGTGGTAAGGAACTATTTTTTTTGTTTTCCCATTTTTGAAAAATGAGTAAGCATCGCCTGTAAATGGCTTGCTTATAGATTTTTCATAAGTTATACCATCCGATTTTTTAAGCATGCTTGCATCGATATTTTTTGCATTTAAGTTTAATCCTAACATGATAATTAGAAATGTAAACAGAAGACCTATTTTCATATTTCTTCCCCTTTTATATAAATTCTAGGGTTTTTAGAGATGCCCTTAATCTAAGAATAACAGTTTATGCTCACAGAAGCGCTTTATCGACTATGAATAA
>JAYEHI010000058.1:0-14620 GCA_034659455.1 Campylobacterota bacterium
ATAAAAATACGTATCCATTTACGAAAAGCTTTTTCTAATTCATCTTTATCAACTATTTCAAAAAAATCATAAACTCTTGATTTTCCTGGTGCTTTAAAAAACTCTACACCTAAAAGTTTTTTTATCTACATAAATCCATTTAGTGGATTTATTGCACTGACGCTTGTTGAGCTAGTCTTTTCTTTTACCGTTATTTTTCATCCATTGGTGTATTTCTATGGGGTTTTTTGCTCCCATTAAAATTGCTATTACGGATAAATACATCATTATTGGCAAGCTATATTGTCTTGCTTGTTCTCTGCCTTGTTCTGATATCTCTTCTTTGAAAATCTCTAATAATTTATTGCTCATTTTTGCCCCTTTTTGGAGCTATAAGCAAATATCGTTCTTAGTATCGGAATGGGCTATCATAGGATACTCATCTTTATCAATCATATTTTTACTAAATGTTTCAGACATAAGCTCTTTTGCTTCGGGTTCCATCCATGTTGTTACGAATGTAGCTAAGTTAAGACGTGAATTTCCATCAAGCATTAACTCATCATGTATTAACTGGTAAGCACCTCTTGGACTCATTTCATTTTTTGGAATTATATATTTTGGAGCAGGAGTAGAGAGTCCACTAGCTCCAAAAATAGAGTCATTAGCTCTCTCTTGTTCAGAGATTATCTTTTCTTGAGATGTTTTTTTATGGATCATAAAATTTCCTTTTTTAAAATTATATACTTGTTTAAATTTTCTGTTGTAATTGACGAAATCTTACAAGTTCTTCTAAGAGCCACTTTGAACTCTCTACTTTTTGTTTATTTTTACACTCTATATAGTAAGGTGAGCTACTCATTGTACTTTTTGTAGCACTTAGTCGTATAAAATCTTCAGTAGTTTTAATATCGTCTTTAAAGTAGTCATACTTTCTCTGTATATGCTTAACAGCTTTATGCCCATTATGAGAAGAGCCATTTCGGATATACTTACACTCTGTATTTTTCACATAAGATAAAAGATGTTGTATCTCTTTGTCGTTAGCCATTAGACCTGTAGTTAAAATTAAGCTAAATAGTAATAGTATTTTCATAAACACTCCTATATTTTTGTAAGTCTACTATAATAATTCTTCTATTGGTAACTCTTTTGTAAACAGTAATTTTATTTTTTCCCATATTCCTACATTATCATTTCCCTCGAAACAAACTTTTACCCCATTAACAATGGCTTCTCTTAGAATAATACACTCTGAATTACTCTGCCCTTCACACTTTAGTGACAACTTGTAAGTGTTTTCAGGAAGAAAAAAACGCTCATATGCTTTTTCCTCTTCAGTAGCAAGTTCCTTGCTTTGTATCACAGCAATAAGTTCTGTGTTTAAAAACCTTGATCGTGGATCCATATTTCTCGATCCTATAACAAAATATTTTCCGTCAATAATCATTATTTTTCCATGAATCATTGAATTTGGTGCAACTTTTTTAAGGTTATATGGCTGATTTACAAGAGCTTCCCTAAAAGCATAGGGATGTATTTCATAAATTTTTATTCCCATCTTTATCAGTCTCTCTATCTTTTGTGAGTAATAAGCAAAAACAGCTTTTGCATCCGTTGATTCTAGTGAGTTTGTTACTACAGTTATCTCTACACCCTTCTTTCTTAAACTTGCAAAGTTATCAAACATATCCTCATCTGGAATAAAATATGGATTGGCTATATGCAAACTTTTTTGAGGAATAAATTTCAGGTCAACTTGATTTCGTATGTAGACATTACTATTATGCTCATTACTCTCTATCTTATCTGGTGAATCAAAATAGAGCTCTGCATTTGCAAAATAAAGAGGAATTTTTTTGTTTCTAAATGCCTTTACAAATGCTCTCTCATTCATCGTCTGCACAAATATTTTGTAATACTTAGCCTCTAGGATTTCGTTTATTTTTTTGACCCCTTTTTCAAGTCGATGTTCTGAACTTACTTTTGCTATTTCATTGAAATCTACACTATATTTGCTAGAAAAATAACGCTCAAACTCATTATTTAACTTATTAACAAATGGACCAACAACAAGCACATCATTATCAATTAAGAAGTGTTTTTTATCCATCCCTAGATACATATCTCCTATATTCCTTCCACCAAAGACTGCTATAGAGTTATCGACTATAAATGCTTTATTGTGCATTCTTCTTCCAAGAGAATCAGAGTGAAATAGCATATCAATTATGTGAAGACCATCTCTTCCATTTGTCGGGTTAAATACTCTAACGGTGATGTTTTTATGAGAATTGACTGCCGCAATTATTTTATCGCGGTAAGATAGCTCAATATCATCTATGAGGAACTCTACTTTTACACCACGGTTTGCTGCATCATAAAGAGCTTTGAAGAGTAGCTTTCCTGTATTATCTGAGTCATAGGTAAAATACTGAAGTCTAATCTTTTTTTGTGCCGCTTGGGCTAAAAGCACTCTTGCTGAAAATGAGTCTATATGGTTTATAAGTGGATGAAACCCAGATTGTGGAGCATAAGAGGAGATGTTATCTTCTGCATATTCATAGAGTATAGAACTACTCTCTTTTGTATAACTAAGCTCTCTATCATTAGTAATTGTTACATATTTTGAACTACACGAGCTCAATACTAAAATGAGCATAATAGCAGTTAGTATAAATTTAATCGGCTGTTTATACATTATCTTTAGCATCCTGTTAGACTAATTATTTAAAATCACTAATTTTACCATAATTTAAAATTTGATATAATATTTAAAATTATTTAAACTGGAGAATAAAATGAAAACAATAATAATAGTAGCACTACTTAGGTGTTTAACTTTTGCTGATTCAAATATACCTGCTTATCCAAAAGGTGAGATAGGTGAAATGGTAAAACTAGGGGAAGATATTATCAAAAATACATCAACACACCCTCTAACTAAAGATTTAGTGCACAATAAATTAAATTGTGTTAGTTGTCACCTCTCTGGTCCTGATATGCATCCGGGAAACACTCAGACAATGGGGACATTTTCAGGAATTGCCGCTAAATTTCCATTTTACAATACAAGAGAAGGAGTTGTTATTACACTGCAAGATAGAGTAGACAACTGTTTTATGAGAAGTATGGATGGTACACGACCTATTATAGACTCAAAAGCCTCTATTGCTATGGCAGCCTACATTACATGGCTCTCAACGGGATCAGTGATTGATATTAACCCTGCTACTAGTAAGGCGCCAAACTTCTCAGCAGATGTGAAAAAATTTGCTAAAATACAGAAAAAAGCAAGTCATGAAAATTTTAAAAATGGGGGAAAAGTTTTTGAAACTATGTGTGCTACCTGTCATGGAATGGATGGTAAAGGTGTTGCTACTTTTCCTCCACTTTGGGGTAAGGATAGTAGTGGTAAGTACCTCTCATACAACACGGGTGCAGGTATGAGTAAGCTTGATAAATCTGCTGCTTGGATACAACAAAATATGCCATTGGGTGCAGGGGGTAGTCTCTCTAACCAAGAAGCTGCTGATGTTGCAATATATATCAACGCGCAAGATCGCGCACCTTTTGACTTAAGTAAAAAACTCGATGACATTAAAGACCAAGGGTACTATAATTCTAAAAGACTTAAAGAGGTGGACAACTTAGAGAGTAATTTTAAAAAGATGGGACTTGATCTAAAAACTATTAGAGGTAAGTAATCATCAAAATATTTAACAAAATATTCCTCTCTTCACTCTTTCTTATATCTCAATTAAGTGCTCAAGAAGCACTTATTGAAGATGATATTGATGGAAAAATAAAAGAAAAAAAGCATACTCAAACACTCTTTCATAAGCAGAGTAAGGAGATAGAAGACGAGTACAATTTTAAATTAATTTTATCCTTTTTGGGAACTGCGCAATATGAGACTATTAGAGATATAAAAGCTATTGGCGATAGAGTAGATTTTGTTGCCCATTATGCTCCAAGTGAAAATATTGCTCTGGGTATGAATGTAGAAGCACGCTGGAAACTAGGTGAGTATGGGAGTGGTGATTTTGCGAAAGAGATAGGAGCCGTGAATGTACTCTCACCAGGGTTTTCAGATACTGGAGCCTTTTTAAGAGAGCTGTGGGGAGAGTATAAAGAGGATACCTTTGTAGTGCGTGCTGGTATTATCAACTCTAACTCATTTATAGACCGCTCTTACTATAACAGTTATGCTAAATTTTTCATGTCTCATGCCACAGCTTCACACTCCTATGGGCAAGTCCCTCTCTCTAGTTTAGGAGTTGGGCTTAGTTATAAAAAACAGCACTACTATCTTAGTGGTGTTTTAAGCGATGCTACTCTAAAGATTGATGCTGCTGTTGATGATATAGTAAAAGGAAACCTTAATCTCTATAGTGGGCTTGAAGCTGGATATACTCCAAACAATGATGTTTACTTCATTAATATTTGGAGAAAAGTAAATAAAAATGGTCTCTTAAGTTATGGGTCTTATTTATCATCAAATACAGAGATCGATACACATAACAAACTCTTCGTTAAATTAGGCACGAGTAGGAATACTAAGATTAAAAACCGTTTTTCCTTTGGTTGGAGTTATGATGGACTCTTTAGTAAAGATGGTCTTCTTTTAGCAGCGTTTGAAGCGTCCCAAGTCGCTCAAACAGAAAAATTTCAAAAGAGCTATGAGATACTTTACCGATATAAACTAGCCTATGAAGCGGAAGTAAGTGCAGACTTGCAAGTAGTACAAGACACAATAGATAGAGATGAAGATTTGGCTATTGTACCAGGGGTAAGGCTTAGAATTATTTTTTAAGTAAATCTAAAACCTATAAGTTATTCCAAGGGTTGCATTTTTTCTGTCTATCCCTTGAGAGTAGAGAAAATTTGCACTCCAGTTGCGTGTAAAGCTATAATCCACACCAATTAATCCAGCCCACTCTTCTGAAAGTAAACCTATCTCACCTTTTACTCTCTTTTCTCCGATTACAGGAGCAGTTCCCGTAACATCAAATGTCAAGGATTGTGCAAGTCGTTGGTACTGAGCACCAAAAAATAGATTAGTATTATATTCATTAAAACGATACCCTACTATAGGTGTTATAGCCATTATATCTATTTTCACATCTGCACTCTCGGTATAAGAGATAATGTACTGAAAGTCTATAGTAGTAAAATAATTATCAAACCCTCCAGCAATAGTTGCTCCCACACCATAAAGTATAGCATTTGTTTTAATATCTGCACTTATTTGTGATCCAGGTGGAATTATAGTTTTATTTATATCTGGGATAGGCCATCCTGGCGATGGTATAGAAATGTCAAGTCCACTATCTGAAGCCAAAGTAACTTCAGTCGAAGTGTATGTTTTTCCAACGATTAAAGAAAAACTTACAAAAGGAAGTACCCATACATCAGCACGGATAAGAGGTGCATATGTCAAACTTCTATAAGTAGAGTCTCCATCAACTATTTTATTTATATCTAAGTCTAATCCATCTACTTTGAAGCTTGTCATATGCATAGTTGTATCTTGGTACATATTTATAAGTGTAACACCAAAAGGTTTAGGGAGAACATAACCAGACTTCCTGGCTTCTTGACCTAAAAGTGGAAAAGTACGATCTAAATCAAGAGAAATAGTCTCATACTTCTCATCTTTAAGTTCTATTTTTTGTGTAAGAACTCCTTTATCAAAAGAAATAATATTTTGGTTTTCATCCCAGTATTCTAAAGCAGTTGTAGTTCTAATCTCATGATATTCTAGGTTGTTTTTTTTACCAGATATTTCAAGAGTTATCTCTTTTAAAAGATAGCCTCCTGAACTAACAGGCTTAAAGTAGAGAGTTTTTAAATAACTATCTACTGCTACCCCATTTAATTTAAAAGATTTTGTATTTTTTATTTCTATTTTATCTAGTTTGGATCCTTTTACATAAACATACCCTAGCATATCTCTAAAATGTTTCTGTTCATAAGGAATCTTATCTTTTAAAATTCAAAACTTATAATGCTCTCTTCTTCACTACTTTTATATAATTTTAGAGAATTAATATCATAATAGTCACCACTTTGAACTGCCATCTCTTGAATCATAAGTTGGTCAAGTCTTTTTTCAATAGCGGATCTGTCTATATTTTTTGTACCCTTGGGAATTTGCTGTTTTATATCTACTCCATAATTAGGATACGGATTTAGAACAATATAATACAAAAGAGAATTTTTATCTTCACCATGATGAACTCTAGAATTTACTTTCATTCTAACAGCAACATCTTGACGAGTGTTAGAAATACTTAAGTTTAAAATCTTTGAATCAATACCTTTTTCTGTTAAGAGGTTGGAATTAAAAGGTTTAGCATCAGCAAAAGAGAAGAGAAAAACCATTAGAAGAAGAATATAACGCAAAATACAATCCTAAAGTTTAATTAAATAATTCTACATTAAATTCTCTTAATAACTTCTAAATGGTAACTTTAAGTAAAAAATCCATCTGCACTTACTTCTTATCTTTTAATGTTTTTGCATATAAATTTACAAGCGGTTGTGCACTTAAACCATGCAGGATGATACTAAGTAATATAGTAAGTGTTATAACCGAGAAAAGTGTGCTCTGCATATCTACTATCTCTATTTTGTGAGCGACTGTCATTACATACAATATAGAGGCGATTCCACGAGGACCAAACCAGCCTATAAAGAGTTTACTTTTAAAACTAAGTCCCAAACCTATGAGACTAAACGCAACTGGAATCATTCTAAACGCGGTCAGACTTAGCAGAGAGTAGATTATAACTTTCATATTCCAAAACTCTATTGTAGTTGGGATAAAGGTCAAACCAAAGACCAAAAAACTTATTAAAATAAGTACTTCACCATCACTCTCCAAAAATCTCTCTGCATGAGTATCTAAAAGTCTTGAGAAGTTACCAAAAAATGCACCTGAGACAAATGCGGCTATAAAACCATTGCCCCCTAAATGTTCAGCAATATAGTATGTTAGTATTGCAAGTGAGACGGGGGAAAGATTTCTGTAAACATCTTTTATCCAGAGTTTATCTACTGCTCTTGTTAAAACTTTTGCACCCACAAAACCACTTATAGCACCAATAATAAAACCTAAGCTAATCTGCTCAAAAAGATACAAAATCCAGCTATTGTCCTCTCCTAACTCTTGATGTGAAATTATGAGTAAAATAACTGTTATTAAAAGGGGGAAGACTATGCCATCATTTAGACCAGACTCTACATTTATGCTTGAACGAATCTCCTCTGGAACTAATCTGTCTGTAACAACTGCCTTACCTAAAGCGGCATCTGTTGGTGCTAAAATAAGAGCCATTAAAAGAAGGTAAAGAAGTGGCTCATTTGGGAACATAAGAGTAGCAAGGTAAGTAGAAAAAACTATGGTTATAGGAAGCCCTATCAAAAGAAGTCTTGCCGATATTTTCCATTCTGTTTTAAACTTTTTTAGACTTAACTGTGATGAGTCGGTAAAAAGCACTAAGATTAGTGCTATCTCAGCAACCATCTTTAAAATATCAGAGTCTAATGCGATATGAATAAGATTTAAACCCAAAGGGGAGAGTAAAATACCAATAAGTAAAAAAAACATAGGACCAGAGATATTTAACTGCTCTAATTTTTTTGAGAAAAAACCATAAACTAAGACTATAAGTGCAATTATAAAGATTATAAGTTCATTTTCCATTTTAGCTCTTTTTTAATCTTATACATTGTGAGTCTATTATGGCTACTTCCATTGCATCTGAAATATCAACAAGAGAGATTTTCCCTTTTTCGATGTTTATAAGAGCATAACCCATATTCCTTATTCCAGAGTCTATTCCTAAAATTATCATCACATCCCCTGCTTCAAAGTTACTTTAAAATCACAACCGAAGCACTTAATCCAAAACGCAGATGCATATTTTCTGGTAATTTACCTAGTTTTATCCGAACAGGTATTCTTTGTGCAAGTCTTATCCAGTGAAAGACAGGCTGAATACTTGGAAGAAGGTTAGACCCAGGATTACCATCTGCATGTGAAACCCCCCATCCTATTGACTCGACTTCTGCATCAATTGGTGTATTTGGGTATGCAAGGAGGATAACTTTTGCAGTGTCCCCTACTTCTATATCTACTATGGCATCCTCACGAAAGTATCCAAAGACCCAGTAAGCATTTGAATCAACCAGTGCTAAGATAGGATGATTTACTACAGCTTGTGTTCCTAATTGAAAGTTAATATTCGAAATGTACCCTTCCACCTCTGCATAGACTTTAGTATATGAAAGTTGAAGTTTAGCATTCTCTAAAGATTCCTTAGATGACTCTATACTTGAAAGAGATTTATAGTAGTTTACCTCTTTTTGGTCATAATCTTTTTTAGAAATTGCACCTTTGTCTTTAGAATAAATTCTTTTAACTCTATCGTACTCTATTTTTGAACCCTTTGCAGATTCTAGTGTACGCTGGAGTCTTGCCTTAGCTTGTTTAAGTTTAATCTTATACTGCGAGGGATCTATCTCAAAAAGTAGACTACCTTTTTCGACAAAGTCATTATCTTTTACTGCTATATTTATAACCATTCCTGAAACACGAGGTGCTACTTGAATTACTTGAGTGCGTACTTGTCCATCTCTTGTCCAAGGGTTATTTATATACTCTTTAAAGCGGTTATATCCAAGAAAAAGAGCTATACCAATAATAGCAAATGTGAGTGTTAGTTTCCATATAGTTTTCAAAAAAACTCCTTAAAATTTGATCCAAAATTTATCTATTACAATAATATATATCAACATTATAGAAAGAAAAACATAGGGCGGTGCATAAATAAAACGAACTAGTCTAAATTTATTAAATATTATTGTGGTTATAACAGTTGCAAAAAATGCAAATATAACAACAGGTAGAAGCGGTGAAAAGTATACATCACCAAGTGTAAGTTCATGAGGAATGTGATTAATCATCTAAATAGTCTCCCCAATCTGTTCGTTCTTTCATTTTCTTAGCTCTTTTCTTTGAGATATAGGGCTTGGAATTCTCTAATTTCCATCCACCACCAAGTGCCTTGTAGAGTGCTATAATATGGAGTGCTGAAGCTGCTTGAATCTGTGCATAATTATCCTCTTGAATTGTTAAACTCTGAAGCGAACTAGAAAGTCTTTGATAACCTACTAAGCCATCCGAATATTGCTCCATAGAAATATTATATGCACGCTGTGTGGCGGCTAATGCTTTTTGGTTTTCAATCCTTTGTAATTTTGTAAGTCTGAAACCTTCTAGCGAATTAGAAACTTCACCTACTGCTATAAGAACTTTTTTGTTAAAGTTTACAAGAGACTCTTCAAATATAGCGTCTTGAAATCGTATCTGATTTTTTATTCTATCATACTGAAAAATATTCCATGAGAAAGAGGGTCCAATACTTACTCCTACTGAATCACTCAGTGTCCCCCATGAACCAAGAGCATCATTTGCACTGATCCCAATGTTTCCAAATAGCACAAAACTAGGATAAAGACCCGCCTCGGCAGCACCTATTTTCGCACTATTAGCATGAGCTAAATGCTCTGCTACTCGAATATCGGGACGATTTTTAATTAGCTCTGCACTTATTGTACTCAAAGGCTCATATATAGCATGTGGGATAATTTTTTTTTCTTTGTTAGAATCTCTAAGAATCTTTTGCATTTCATTTGGCGTTATACCAAGAAGAATAGCCATTGCATTTCTACTCTGTATCATTGAATAGTTAAATGTAGGGAGCAGTGATCTTGTTGAGTGGAGTTGTGAAAGCGATTGTTGCATATCTAACTCTGACACATTTCCTGAGTTGAATTGAATTTTTGTTATCTCTGTAACGCGCTCTTGAATTTTAATATTTCTTCTTGCATAGACTATACGCTCTTGTGCCATACGGTAGTTTATGTAGTTACGAGCCATCTCAGAGATAACACTTATCATTATGTCATCATAAGATGCTACTGAAGCATAGAGGCTGGCTTCTGAGGACTCTACTCCACGAGCATATTTGCCCCATACGTCCATTTCCCATGCTGTGTCAAATTTTAGACCAACTGAACCAAAATTACGGGAGTTTCCGTGAGACGCGGCAGCGGAACCTGAAAGTGTCTGTTGTTGAGGAAATTTTAAACCCTCTGATACGCCTAATGCAGCGCGTGCTTGAAGTATACGAAGTCCAGCGCTTTGAATATCTAAGTTCTGTATGTAAGTCTTCTCTACTAAGGTATTTAAAAGTGAATCGCCAAATATTTTCCACCACTCAGTAGTATCACTTTTTTGATTTTTTTCCCATTCTTTTGGTATGTTTTCACTCTTTAAAGGTTCAAAATCAGGACCTAATGTGGTACAACCATTTATAAATAGCGAAACTAAAAGAGCAACTATATAGTATATTTTCACTAAAATCTCCTCTCTTTTAATCCATCAAATGGCACATTTTTTGGTAAACTTCTAGGGGATTGTAACCTTAAAGAGCTTACAAAAAGTTCACACTCCTCTATAAATGCCATAACTGTTTCCTTATCTACCTTTTTAAAATAGTTATAGTCTATTTTAGATGCCCATAATTGCATTTTTTCAACGGTAATAGGGAGATGAATGTAAGCATATTTCTGAGTAATCTTCCTAAACAAACCCTCTTTATCTAAAAAGCTATTGAGCAGAAAAAACCGTTTTTTCATCTTTAAAAAAAGATACTCAGGTTTTGTAGAGAAAGGAATATAGTAAAAGAGTTGTAGAAGACTAAAGAAAAGATAAAACATAGTAAGTGTAAGCATAAAAGCTTCAAAATTATAATGCATTTGATTTGAGATTCCCATAAAAAGAAGCCCTAGAAGAAAAATAGGTGAAAGTTTAGGAGGGAAAAAGTAAAATGAAACAAAGCTGTAGAGAAATATAAATACCCCTAGCTGCCAAGCATAGTGAAGATTAGGAAGTATAAAAATATACATTATAAGTGCAAAAATAAATGTGCCACTCAAAAAAGTGATAAGTGTTAATGGCTTAATCGGAGAAAATACGGTAGTTGCACTAAAAACTGTAGTAAAATAGACGAACATAAAGCCGCCAGGAGGATTAAAGTTTATCCAAAAATATGTAGCCACCCAGAAGACAATGAATGTAATAAAGGAGCCTTTTATATCTTCTATATCTCCCCAAACAAAACCCTTTTTATTTAGAGTGTCATCTTTTTTAATTGACTCGGGCCAAAGAAAAATACCGACAAGAGTGTATACTACAATTCCAAAAATAGTCATAAAAAATTTATCAATGCCAAATATAAAAATATTATCAACATTTCCGTTATCAAAAACTAGCAGTAAGATTACCACAAAAAGTAAAAAGGCAGATCCATCACCCCTATAAGCACGAAACAGATAGAGTGCTACAGTTGCGAATAGAGATAAAAAAATAAGATAAATAAATCTATCTTGAGGAAAAAGTGCGATAAGTGTTATGCCAACAGTAGCACCAATAAGAGTACCTAATGCTCGCTTAAGACCTTTAGAAATAGACTCTCCCATCATTCCCATAGTTGTCATAAACATAATAGTACTAGCTGCTGAGATTGCTTGATCCCAACCTAGAGAGAGCGGAACCATGTATGCTATCATTATACTAAGTGAAACTTTAATAGCAAATTTTAGTTTATCGCTCAGCAGAAATATCTTATCTATAATGAATCCTTTTTCCAAGGGGTTCTTGCATATCTGTTTAAATCAAGTAGACCTGCTTCTATAGGGTTTTTCATATACTCGTCTTCTTGAAACCAATCAAAAATTTCCCAAAAATTTGGATCACTTCTACTTACAAAGTACTTGTGAAGTCTACTTATCTCTTCTTCACTCCCCCTCATATTTTTCATTAAATCTAAAAAATCTGCTAGATCTTGAGCATCTACCAAAACGAAAGCATTAGGGTAGGAACCTACACTCTCACTTACTATATCCATTGTGTCCTTACTACTATCAAGAACACTCTTTCCATTAAAGAGAGAATTTACATTATCTCTCCACCTGTTTACAACAAGGCTTTTTCTTATGTAAGTTCCATCAAGCATTTTGATTCTTAATAAGATATTATTAGCATGATTGTCAGTCATATGAGATATAAAACCACTACCAGCAAGCGTCATTGACTGTGCTGCTTCTTTGTAATCCTTCATTGTCTCAAAACTTTTTGGCATTTCTGGTTCTGGGTCCCCATCTTTTATAAAATTCATAGAGCTAAACTTAATATTACTACTTTCTAATATATGTGTATTTACCACATTGCTAATAAACTCATTTTTAGGGTTGTCTGTTTTATACATTATGTTATTTTCTCTACTTATCGTTTTTAAGTTCTTAGATTCTTTAATATCACTAACCCCTATATACCAAGATTTAAGCATATTAAATCGCTTATTTTTAGGCATATACTCTATAAAGTTCAGTTCACCTTCTAATCGCAAAAAATCCATATAGCGACGTATTTTTGTCTGGTGTGCTAAGTTTCCAAATACATCATAACCAACTACTAATGTATAATAAATTTTTTCAAGCTGTGCAAAATCAATAACCCACATAGTTCGTGGTTCTTCGCCTACTACTCCTTTATGTACAGAGGCACTATCAAAGTGACGATATATAGTTAACACAGGTGCGTCTGAACTTTTTTCACCCTTCCATATACTATCGTAATCGACATTTTTCATATCTGCTTTCTCTTTAGCGTTAAAATAAATTTTGTATTTTTTCTTATGTTCATTGCTAAAAGATGAGAGTATCTTATCATCCACACTATGAATTGGAAGCTCTAAATTTGAGTACTGAGATTTTAAAAACTCTGGATTTGTTACTGTTACGTCATGAGCAGGGTCTTTAAACATAACCCAAAAATGATCATGTATAACATTTAACGCCATCTGCCCACGGCAGACTGGTCCACGAATAAAGTTCATAAGTATAAAATGAGAGTTATCTAGTAAAAACTTATAGCGAGACTCTGCTGGTATCTGCTCAAAAGCCTTTAAGGGGTTTGAACTTATTTCTGTTGTGTATTGAAGCAAGTAAGGCTTTTGAGTCCATTCTGCTTCTATAAAGAGTTCCTTAAATCTTGCTAAAACTGTATCGTCAAACTTAAAAGTAAGATGTGTTTTATGGACTATTGTAGAGTGTATCTTTTTAAGTCTGTAATAAAATGTATGAACAACAGGGTCATCAAAAGCTCTTACAGTAGGAATGATTTCAATAGGATGATTAGAAGGAGTATAAGAACGCACTAATTCATAAAACTCTCCATCTGCAGCTGGAAAATAGATATGGGATAAATAGAGATGCTCATAAAGATAACGTGCACTCACTTGGTGTTTTATATCGCTAGTGTTGAAGAACTTTTCCCATTTTTTTATTTGAATTACAGCGTTTGACGATGGTTTTTCTAGCTTTACTTGTTGCTCTGTAGTAGGTCCTTTTGCCCCCTGAAGTAGCCACTGTGCTAATGTATTGTACTCACTATCTTTAATTGCAGGAAATCCATAGGGCATCCCATGATTTGGCTTATCTTTAAGATACTCTCCTAATTCCTCTTGATTTTTTGGACAAATTAAATCATCACTCTCAGGTGAGTATTCTCCTATAATTTCTGGATTTTTCTTTTTATCATAAAGTAAATGCAACATTATTGAATCATTGTAACTCTCATTTAAATCTGAACTTCTAGTTATGGAGTAAAAACCTTTTTCTCTCCAATCATGAGTATCTTTTGCATCAATAAAAAGTCTTGTTGGACTAATAGCATTAAAACGCAAGGCATCATAAACTTTTATTTTACTTGCACCTCTATCGATTCCTTCAAAAGAACTCATTTTGGTTTGACAGGGGGAGTTATAACACGAGTGACAAGTAACACAACGTTTATCTAAGATAGGCTTTACATCTTTAAGATAATCTATATGTTCACTGATAGCCTCAACCTTAATAGGCTCAGGAATAGATGTACTACAAGCATTAAAAAACAATACAACAAATACTAATATATTTAATTTAACAATCATTTTTTAATTATATCTAAATTCTACCCAGATAATTCCATAACATTCCCAATTCCTCCAAATTCATAAAATTTCTAAATTTTTAGAATAACTAGTTATTTTTTAGTGAAAGGTAAACTCTTTTTTTGTTCGTATATTTTTCTTCAGTGAGAAGATATTTTTATACTCTATAGCTGTAATCTCATACTCTTTTGTAAGCTGAGGAAGTTTTACTTTAAACTCATCGTCTACAGATTTTCCTATCATTGCCTTAGCTATTGGAGAGTGAATAGATATCAATCCATTTTCTGGTTCACTTTCTAAAACACCACAAAGTGTATATATTTCCTCTTCATCTGTATCTATATTTACTACTTCAACTGTACTTCCAAAAGAGACTTTAGTATGTGAATGTAGCGAGGGATTAATGATTTTGGAGTTTTGAATCATTTTATTTAAATAAAAAAGTCGTTTATCGATAAAACGTAACTTCTCTTTTGCTGCATGGTAGTCAGCATTTTCACTTCTATCACCCTGTGCTGCTGCGACAAGTTTTTCATGAGCCACCTTGGGTTTTTCCTTCTCTAGTAAAAACTTAA
>JAYEHI010000059.1:0-3007 GCA_034659455.1 Campylobacterota bacterium
CATCCCAGACAGAAGATATATGGCTCAGATAGGTATCGGCTGGTAGTTTGACGAAAAAAGACTAAATACTCTTGACTTTTATCGTCATTTATAGCTATAATGACGATGAAATTAAATAATAAGAGAGGTTTAGTCGCTAAAATGATAGTTTCTTACATTCGCCCCGACAAAATATTTGACGCCGCTCATGAACAGTTGCAGTCTATCAATGCTTATGCAATCGCAAACGATCTTGTTATTAATGAAGAGTTTGTCGATCAGACTTCCCAAAACAAACGCCTCCGTGAACGTACACATGTAACACAATACTTCCAGACAAAAAATGCCAATACACTTCTTATATACGATTTATGGGTGCTTAGTACAAATATGGAAGATGTGATACAGATGATAAGTTGTCTTCTCAAAAACAACTATAATGTTCATTTTGTAAAACAGTCTGTAATCGTAACGCAAGAGAGTAGTGTTATGCTTGTGCTTGGACTCATAGACCAGCTTCGTCAAACGCTTCAAGATGAGTCGAAGAAGGTTATAGGTCGACCAAAAGGAAGCAAGTCAAGCTCTAAGTTTGACAAGTATATCAATGAAATAATTCAGTATATTCAGGCAAACAAGAGTGTGAGCGAGATGGCACGGAGTTTAGGAGTGAGCAGAAGTTCTCTCAAGGACTATATAGAGTCTAGAGAGTTAAAACAGGTGGCATTTGGGTCTCATTACCAAGAGTCGCAAGCCGTGGCGGAAAAGAGAGTTATCTCGACCATTATCTGCCCAAACATTACACAAATAGGAGAAACAGTATGAGTGAAACAACAAAAGGTATAGAGATACCGACACCGTGGAGAATTAAACGCTACTATGTATATGCATTAGCGACAATGGTTGCATTAGTATTACCATGGATAGTAGTAGATGGAAATCACTTCTTCTTACTTAGTTTTGACAAGATGAAATTGCACCTTGCATTTATTCAGTTTGATATGCAAGAGCTTTATCTAATGCCATTTTTACTGATGCTTATGTTTCTTGGTATATTTGGTATGACTGTTGTTGGTGGTCGTGTGTTTTGTGGTTGGGTATGTCCGCAGACGGTCTTTCGTGTTATATATCGCGATCTTATTGAGACTAAAATCTTAGGTCTTCGTGGACGCATTAAGAACAAGCAAAAAGAACCTGATATGTCAAAACCGGAAAATAAGGTCAAAAAAGTAATCGCAGTGCTTATGTGGTCCGCCTTAGCTCTTGTTGCCGGTGCTGACTTTATCTGGTACTTCATACCTCCAGAGGATTTCTTTGCTTATATTCAAGATCCGGCTGAGCATATGACGATGATAGGTTTTGTTCTTGGGGTAGCACTATTTTTGATATATGACATCGTATTCTTAAAAGAGAACTTCTGTGTATATGTTTGTCCATACTCTCGTGTTCAGTCAGTTCTTTATGATGAGCATACTGTTATGGCACTTTACGATACTCACCGCGGTGGAGATATCTATGAGGGTCACGACAAACAGTTCACAAAACAAAAAGAGCTTCAAGCATTTACTCCAGCTGCAGAGTGTACAACTTGTGAGTCTTGTGTGACAGTATGTCCTACTCATATTGACATCCGTCAGGGTCTACAGCTTGAGTGTATCAACTGTTTAGAGTGTGTTGATGCTTGTACGACTGTTATGGGTAAACTTGGAAAACCTTCTCTTGTTACATGGTCAAGTGATTATGAGATTATTGATCAAAAAGGAAAAACGAACTTCTTTAGACCAAAAGTTTTAGCTTATGGTGCACTTTTAGTGATTATTTCTATTATTTTAGGAATGATGGGAAGCACAAAAGAGCATATGCTTTTAAACATCAATAAAGAGACTCGTCTTTACTCTACTAAAGTAGTAGCTGATGGAAAAGTAAGAGTAGATAACTCTTATGTATTTTTACTCCAAAATACTCAAAATGAGAAGATGAAGTTCTACTTTGACATCATTCCTCCAAAAGGCATGGAAGGAAAAATTAGCATCGTTAAACCATCAAAACCGTTTAATGCAACGCCGGGTGCAAAAAAGAAAAAAGTCGTAACACTTCGTACAACAGAACACTTAGCAAATGATGCTAGAAAAGATACTATTATCCCTATCACTATCCATGCTTATGCGTTCGATAAAGATGGTAAGAAGAGTGAGAAGATCTCAGTATTTAGAGAATCAACTTTCATCTATCCAAAAGAGAGTATTTTAAAAGCGGCTAAATAGTTTTTAACATAAAATAAGATAAGCTTCATTCAATTATATTGAGGGAGTTTATCGTGTTTGCCATCTTAAAAAAAATCTTTTTTTATCTACTCTTAGCCTATGCATTCATAGGCTTTATTGTGCTTCCCTACCTAATCAAACCAAAAATTATAGAACTAGTTTCACAAGAAACAGATGCAAAAGTTGAAATAGAGACTCTCTATATCAATCCCTTTTTGTTTAAAGTAAAAATATCGGACGTAGTATTAAGCAGTCTCGATGATATTGAGCTTGTGAGATTTAAAGAACTTTGCAAATTTAGAAAAGTATAAAAATGGCTCTTTGAATATAGAAGATATTGTAGTGGCAAAGCGTTCTAAAACTACAAAAGCAAAAATAGAGGAGAAACCATACTCTCTCAAACTTAAGCACTTTGACCTCAATGACGCAAGAGTGGAGTTTAAGGACTACTCTTTAGAGAAAATGGCAAAAAATAGAGTAGAGAGCATCTATGCAAATGCTTATAATATAGAGTTGAGAAAAAACTCATGGCTCAAATATAATCTCTCTATGAGAGTTAATACCAAGGGTCGTGTGAAGAGTCAAGGGAGGCTAAGACACACTCCAATGAAACAGAGAGGAAGTTTTGATATCAAAAATATCTCCTTGGTAGAGCTTACTCCTAAAGAGCTTACGATACTTGGGGATACTCGTGCAGAGAACATTATAGGTTATTTAGTCCAAGAGAAGTCTATAGATTTAAGTCGTATAAACAAAATAACAACTAG
>JAYEHI010000060.1:0-2998 GCA_034659455.1 Campylobacterota bacterium
AGAAGCACTTCCTCTTTATAAAAAAGCTTTAGCAATTAATGAAAAAGCATTAGGAAAAGACCACCCAAATACTGTAGGAAACTATAACAATCTTGCAGTATGTTATTATTATGCAGGCGATATTGATAATGCCTTACTAACAGCACAAAAAGGTCTTGGCATAGGAAGCGATTTATACCAACAATTAATTTCCTTAAAAGATTCAGATAAATAGTTGTGCTTCTAAACTTCTATATTTTGTGAAAAAAAGAGCAATTAAATAGTTTGATTTATACAAAGACACAAGAATTTCTAATTCATCGAAGGATTGCCTTTTAGAGTTCTATATAGTATAGAATTCTAATAGTGATAACGACATGAGATAATAGTTAAGTGTGAGTCATTCACTGCATAAACAAGACGATTGGTATCATCGATGCGTCTTGAATAAAAGCCAGAAAGATTTTCTTTAAGGGCTTCAGGCTTTCCAATACCCTCAAATGGTTCACGAAGGGTCGCTTCGATAAGCTTATTGATTCGTTTTAGTGTTTTGCGGTCTTGAGTCTGCCAATACAAATAAGTTTCCCATGCTGCAGCTGTCCAAGCAAGCTGACACTTAGACATCCATCAAGTCTTCAACAACAGTTTTTCCCGCTTGGAACTGTGCAATAGATTCAGATAAATGTGCTGCATTTGCAGGTGATTTCAACAAATGAACTGTTTCCATTAAACCATTGAAATAATCCATTGACATAATGACCGCATCATCTGAATCTCTTCTAGTAACAACAGTATAATCAGCATCTTTTGTCACATTATCAAGTACACTCTTTAAGTGATTACGCACTTCACTATAGCTCATGATCGTCATATGGTATCCTTGTACAATTAATTGAACAAGTATAGCATTTTTTGTAATGTGTGTCAAAAGGTACTCTTTTTGGAACACAGCTTTGATCACGGTAAATTACAAGGATTTTTATATACTATGGGAATGTTTCTTGCTACATTTCACTTAAAAAAGCGACATTATGAAACATATCTTACTTCTGACACTATTTTTATTAACTACACTACTTGCAAATAAAACTGACTTTTCAGTTATTGTAAATAAGCCATTTAACGCAGCACTATTTGATATTACTCAGGATTACGATAGAACTCTCACAGCAGTAGGCTTCTCTAAAGAGTATAAGAATAGTTCAAATGCTTCTCGTTCTTACTCTGATGCATTTGAGTATTTAGAGAGTGTGTCTGAAAACTTTGGTTCACAGATGCATATGATTAAAGTGGACAAATCAGCTCAAGTAGTTTTTTCAAAACATACAGGATTAAGTAAGTTTAATGAAGCAGTCGCAGTAGTCAAAACACCATCAAATGGATACTTTGTAGGTGGGTATACACTTGATGGATCTCTTTTAGTACTCAAACTAAATGCTAATGGAGATAGACTCTTCTCAAAAACTTTCGGTACTAAAAACTACGATAGAATGAACAACCTGATACTAATGAGTGATGGCGGGGTACTAGCTGTTGGCTCTTCTGTAACTTCTCGCTCTACAAGTGATGATATGTTTGAAACCGGTCTTGGAAACAACGATATATATTTAACTAGATTTACTAAAGAGGGTGAAAGGCTTTGGAGTAAAAAGTATGGGACTATGCATGATGATAGAGGTGTAGATGCAGTTGAAGCTAGAGATGGATCTATACTAGTCGTAAGCACAACCTCTTACAATAAAAACAGAGACGTAAGCTTCATGCGTATCACAGAAAATGGAAATAAAATTTGGCTCAAACACTATCAAGATCAAGGAAACAACAACAATACCGTTATTCCAAAAAAAATCATAAGACTCAAAGACAACAACTTTGTAGTCGCTCTGAGTCAGTACAACGATATGCAAAAAGAGCATATACGATTTGTAAAGTTTGATTTGTACCAAAATATTTTAATAGATAAAGAAATGCATACAACATACCCGAGTGGGATTAATGATATTAAAGAGTTTTCTGATGGTTCATTTATGGCAGTTGGATACGTTAAAGATACTTTTAATACAGATGGACTTGCCATGGTTTTAGACTCTAATCTAGCACTTCTCACACAAGAGCATTACGGTGGGGAGAATTACGATAAATTCGATGCCTTACATATTTTACATAACTCACAAGTGGCTGTTGCTGGTGTTCATACAAGCGATGATTCGCAAGAGACAAATATGTGGATCACAAGACTCAATAAAGACGCAACTCTCTCTCAAGTCTCAACGCAAGCGAGTAGTTTTTATGAGAGACTCTGTAAGATACTCGAAGATGAAATAAGGTCTAAAAAGTTACAAGTGAAAAAAGATCTAACAATTGAGCTCTCAGATAAGACTCTTTACTTTAATGTAGGAGAGTACAAGCTCACTTCATCTCAAGAGCTTTTTTTGAAAAAACTTTCAAAAAAACTTATGGATTTTTTGTATTTAAATAGAGAGCTTATTGATACGTTTGAAGTGAGTGGGCATACATCAAGCGAATGGGGAAGCGACTTTACAAAAGGGTACTTAAATAACGAAAAATTGTCCTTAAATCGTTCTTATGAGACTATAAGTTATATTTTTAACAATGTTAAAAAAGATATACAGAGATGGCTCTCAAATGTTTTAAAAGGGAGTGGTTATAGCTATAGTAAAAAAGTTATATTCAACCATATAGAAGATAAGGCAGCTTCAAGAAGAGTCTCTTTTAAGATATTGCTAAAGTAAAAAAACTTTTATAAACTGCAACTACTTTTTATAGAGCACTAATTTTTTTCTTAGAAAAACTATACTTTCACAATTTTATTATCCATAAGGAGTTATTTTATGTACAAAGTAATAATGGAAAAAGAGTGTGCATGTTTTTCAAAAAGCGAATACACCAATAATAATACATTTAAAACACAGCAAGAGGCATATCAGTACTCAAACATTTTAGCTGAGCTAATGAACGAGGAGTTTTGTGGTCGACATAAGTTCTACTCAGAAGTTGC
>JAYEHI010000061.1:0-2972 GCA_034659455.1 Campylobacterota bacterium
GCACTATTTACTACTTCGGCTAAAATAGGAATAAAGAGTGATAAGAAAAGTATGCTTGATTGCGAAAAGCTTATGGGCAAAATCCAAGCAACACTCCCCATAACAAAAAACATAAGTAGTTGCCACTTAAAAGAGGTCTCGTTTTTTACTATGTCTGCAAACCCTTCTAACGCATAAACGGTGTTTTTATAAAGGTTGTGTTTTGGTTTATTTAACTTCATACTTCTCCTTCATAGTTTGTATAACGACTGAGAGTTCCTCTGCCGTTGTTTTGTTACTAAGTGGTTCTCCAAAATAGACATTCACTTGGCGGCGTTTATAGAATGGTTTTGAACTCTGATCTTTCACTCGAGAGAAAATACTACCAAAAATGCCATCAATAAAAACAGGAATGATAACGCCCTCATGCTCACTGCCGATATATTCATACCCACGATAGAACTTTCCTAACTCTTCTGTTCTAGTGATTTCACCCTCTGCAAAAACAGCAACCAGCTTTCCATCTTTCAAGCGTTTACGAGCTTCAACAAAAGCGTCCTTGGAAGCTTTTTGAGATATAGGGATCGCTTCGCCAAGTCTACATATCCCTTTTACCACTCTGTAGTTATAGATATCTTTGTCCATCATATAGTTTATGTGGCGTTTGAGTGGAAACTGTAGTATCGCCCAGTCTATCCAACTAACATGGTTGCTCAGTAGCAGTGCGGCACTCTCTTTGGGAACATTCTCTAAACCTATATAGCGATATTCATGTCTAAGAGTAGTGAGTAACTCAACCATAGCCCAAAGTGTTTTAATAAGATTACGCTTGATGAGAATATAGATTAATCCAACACCCACTAAACCCATAAAAAAGAAAAGTACTTCTGTATTCATCCCATAATAAGCAAACAGAGTTGTCAACATTAAAAATGTAAACATAAATATATTTTGTATAAAATTATTTCCTGCAAGGATGGTACCTAAATGCACACGAGATGCTATCATCTGGATTCTTGCATTTAGGGGCACCATCAAAAAACCAGAAAAGATTCCAAAAAGTGCAAATAAAATTGCTATTAAAACCATGGACTTCATAAATGGCACCATAAAAACTAAAAGAGTCAACCCCAAAGCTCCCATACCAGCAAACCCCATATGAATAAAATATTTGGAAAATTTTGCAGCTATGATAGAACCAACGATAATCCCTATACCAGCAAGAGCCATCACTCCCTGAACAAATATCGTATTTGTTACACCAAGTTCACTTTTTGCATACTCACCAAAGATAGCTAAAACCACTTGAGATATAGACCAAAAGAGACTCAATGCAACAATAGACTCTATTATCTCTGGTTTTCTCGTAATCGTTTTTAAGTTTTTACGAAGATATGCCCCTGATATATAGTGCTTAAATTTAAAGTTACGTTGACTCGGTTCTTGCATTTTGTTTGGTAATGTACTCGCAAAAAACCACTCTATAGTCGACCCTAAAACTAAAAGCCAACTAATGGGAGCGATAGCCATAAGAATCTCAGAAGTAGTGCTTAAATCATCACTATACATCCCTTCAAAAAGGACTGTATAGAAGATTATTCCTCCAAGTATAGCTACCGTTGTAGCAGCTTGAATAGCTGCATTTCCATTACTTATGTACTTTTCACCTACAAGCTCTTTGATATAACCATACTTTGCTGGTCCAAATATAGCACTCTGCAGACCTAAGAAGAAGGTAAGTATAAACGCCGCTTCAAAAAGACCGTTATAGTATGAATATGTGATGGCAAGTGTGAGTAAAACTGCAAAAGCAGCTGAGTGTTGCAGTATTTTATTTTTAGGGAACTTGTCAGCTAAAAAGCCAGATGGAGAAAAAACAAGTATAAACGGGAGAAGAGCAAATGCATTGAGTGCAGCAGTTAAAACTATTTGAGTGTTGCCATCATAAATTTTAAAGATACTATTTTGAACTATTATTTTATGACCAAGATCAGTAAAAGCATTTAAAAAAATAACTACTATATAGTTTATGACACCGACTATTTTATACATCTGAGTCTAATTCTTCCTCAGTCTCATCTTCACTCTCATTTGCAAGAGTAGTACTCCAGCCCTCATAAAAACCTTGACATAGTTTGACTGCTTCAAAAAGTGTAGTAACCTCTTTTGTCACAGTCTCTCGTGTAACATCATGCTCTTTTACTAAAGCTACACCATTTTCAAACTCTTCACTACTTATTTCATCTTTAAGAGTGTAGCCCTCAAGCTCAAGTGTATTTAAAAATCGGTTTTTTTGTGTAGGTAAAGGAAATGAGAGATAGTGTTCAACACTACGAACAGCTTCTAAGTCGTCATCTTCCTCTTCGAGCATGAAGATGATTTTTTCACTCTGAATATGACACTCTTCAAGCTCAGACGGAACAAGATTTTTATGATGAAAATCCCACTTAGCATCTCGAACAACGCTACTTTCATATACATAGTTGCTAGGTTTTAAAATCTGTGACACTTTCGCTTCTAAAGACTTTGAGTCCTCGGCATAAAAGTAAACCTCACTCCATCCATCAACTATACGTGTTCCAACATACTTTACTCTATTCTCATTTTCCAGAGCGATAATAAGAGCCTCTTTGGTCTCTAAAAACTCTTCAAATCCATCAATCTGTTCATCAGCACCATTAAATTTGATAAATATACTAAACAACCATGGATTATTACTACTAAATCCAAAAGCAGTCATATCAACTTCTATACTTACTGGTGTATTATCTTCGATTCGTTGAAAAATTTCTCTCATATTCTCTCTATTTATTTAAAGTTATAGATTATATCGACTCAGTGATGAGAAGTAGATTAAAAAACAAGTTTTGGAGAGTGGGGGAGAAAAGAACCCATGCGATGTATGACACATGGGCTGCTCAGAATTTTAAATTTAAGCTTTGTTTTTTAGGAGAATAAAGCTCTGAATAAAATATTTAATATACCTATATGTT
>JAYEHI010000062.1:0-2962 GCA_034659455.1 Campylobacterota bacterium
TTTCTAGTGTCTCAGGAGATGCACAAAAACGCAAAAAGTACCAAGAGGACTGAACAAAAGTATCCATAGTGTCAGTTTCACGTACTGCATCTTTACCACAAGATGGACAAGCACAGTGTTTCCAAGTTGGGTGATTCTCTAGTGGAGAGCCTTCACCATTAATCTCAACATCCTCAGGAAGAGCTATAGGAAGATTCTCTTTCTTCTCCATCACAAGACCACAATCCTCACAATGAACAAAAGGTATCGGAGCTCCCCAGTAACGCTGACGAGAGACTCCCCAATCTTTTAGTTTGTAGTTTGTAGTCTTTTTTCCAATCCCTTTCTCTTCAAACATCTTAATGATGTTGTACTGAGACTTCTTAGAGTTCATACCATCAAAATCACCAGAGTTAAAAAGTTCTCCAACATCTGTAAACGCCGACTTACTTACATCAGATTCGCCATCTTTTGGTTTGATGACTGCGTTTACAGGAAGCGAGTACTTTTTAGCAAAGTCATAGTCTCTCTCATCATGTGCAGGCACAGCCATAACGGCACCTGAACCATAGTCCATGAGTACAAAGTTAGCTATCCAAACTGGAACTGTTTTTCCTGTAAGTGGGTGTACTACATTTAAGCCAAGAGGTAGTCCCGCTTTCTCTTTTTGTCTATCTATAGATGAACTGTTTTTCATCTTTGTAATCTCTGCAACTGTAACATCATCAAGAAGAGAGTTCTCTATCATGTAAGTTACAATTTTGTGTTCAGGTGCAAGTGCCGTGTATGAAACACCATAGATAGTATCAGGTCGAGTTGTAAATACATCAAAAGAGTCAAATTCTGCGTTTAATTTTGCTTTTGACTCATCATCAAAGAAGAGGTCAAATGCAAGTCCGTTTGATTTTCCTATCCAGTTATCTTGCATAGTTAGAACCTGTTTAGGCCATCCGCCCTCAAGCTTTTTGAGATCCGCTAAAAGTTCATCAGAGTACTGAGTTATCTTAAAGTAGTACTGATTCATATCTTTTTTAACTACTTCGGTTCCACAACGCCAGCAACCACCATCTTCAACTTGCTCGTTTGCAAGAACAGTCTGGTCATGTGGACACCAGTTGAGCATCCCCTTCTCACGATAGAGAAGACCTTTTTCATACATATCAATGATAAAAGCTTGCTCGAATTTTGTGTAGATCTCATCACTTGTCGCCATCTCGCGTTTACGAGAAAAAGAGAAACCTAAAGAGTAGAACTCATTTTTCATATAGTCTATGTTGTCATAAGTCCAGCCCTTTGGGTGTGAACCGTTTTTAATTGCAGCATTCTCTGCTGGCATTCCAAAACTATCAAACCCTATAGGGTGTAAAACATTCTTTCCCTGTTGTCTATGATGGCGTGCTATCGCGTCACTGATTGAGTAGTTACGAACATGTCCCATGTGCAGACGCCCACTTGGGAATGGAAACATACTCAGAACATACTTCTTCTCTTGTGTAAAATCTTCACTCGGCTCAAAACTGTCATGTTCTTTCCAATACTCTTGCCATTTTTTCTCAATATTTGATGCGATATATTCCAATTGATCTTCCTAATCTAAATTACTTCATATAAAAGAGTCATACAAGTCTTTTTGCTTGTATCAATGCTTTATACCTATAATCTGACTCCAGAAGGAGTCAAGCTTCTTTTTAATACTCTTCGTGCTGTTTGGAGCTCTCTATGTAGACAAGTCCCATAGAGAAAACATTTGCTATAAGTGCCCCAATAGCCAGAGCAATAGCCCAAGAGTCATCACCTACAATCACTAAAAATATAAATGCCGGTATAAGGTGCAGGTCTGCAACTAATGACGATGCAAGTAACTCAGCAGAGAGCAAGTTTCTCACCCCAATTTTCAAAATCGTACTAATAAGGTTCACACTCGCCGCGATAAAAAGCGAAGTCGCAGTGTTTTCATACAAAAATCCTGCGATCGATGTTAAACTCATTAACGAAAAAAATACGTATATTACTTTTCCCCAATCCATATCATATTTCCTTTAATCTATTTTAAACAACACCAGCGTCAAACTGCTCACGTAGTTTTTGTTTCTGCATACGTTTTTGCTCTTTTTTAGCAAGTCTATTATGATAGTTTTT
This sequence comes from Campylobacterota bacterium, assembly GCA_034659455.1. Lineage (GTDB taxonomy): Bacteria > Campylobacterota > Campylobacteria > Campylobacterales > Sulfurimonadaceae > Sulfurimonas. The sequence continues at coordinate 2,119 of JAYEHI010000062.1, forward strand.
CACATCAAAACCAAACCATAGTAAAATAGGACTCGCTACAAATACAGATGAGTATGTACCAACTGCAACACCAACTAAAAGTGTAAATGCAAAAGGATGAATAATCTCACCACCATACATAAAGAGTGTAAAGACAACAAAGAAAGTCGTCAGAGATGTGAGTGTCGTACGAGCTAGAGTTCTTGTTACAGACTCGTTTATCGTCTCTTTAAGCTCAACACCTCTATTTTTCGTCACACCCTCACGAATACGGTCAAAAACGATAATCGTATCATTTAAAGAGTATCCTAGTATTGTAAGTAGTGCCGCTAAAACATCTAAATTTACATCAAGTCCTACTAGAGTAATAGCACCAAGTGCGATGCTCACATCATGAACAAGTGCTACGATAGAAGCCACCGCGAAACGCCACTCAAATCTAAATGCCACATAGATAAGTATCCCAATAACGGCTAAAATCATCGCCGTTATTCCTTTCTCTTTAAGCTCAGCTCCTACTGTGGGACCAACTATATCTACACGACGGATTTCATAATTACCAGTGCCTTTTAAAGCCTCACGAGTCACATCACCAATATCAGTTGTCACACTACCAGTCGTAGTTTTCATACGGATTACAACTTCCTCAGGAGCACCAAACTCGCTGATAGTAGCTCCATCAAAAAGTATGTCACTCTTTAATTTTTCACGCATCGCGTCTATAGGAGCTGTTGTGTCGTATTTGACCTGAACAACTGTTCCACCTGCAAAATCTACACCGTAGTTAAGACCTTTGGTTGCTAGTAAAGCATAAGAGGCTAAAACAAGAGCGATAGAGAAGAACATCGCTACTTTAGAGCGACCC
>JAYEHI010000063.1:0-2937 GCA_034659455.1 Campylobacterota bacterium
TTCATCTCTATCAAGATTTAACTTAACAGGTATAAATTTACTTGTGAGATATTTTGACATCTGGGCATCTTGGAGAACTTCTCTATCCATATCTTCGCAGTAGTGACAATCATCTCGAACTACATCTATCATGATAGTTTTGCTGTTCTTTTTTTGAAGCTTTAGCGCTTCATCGTAAGAGTGATACTCAAGAGCGAAGAGGGAGCTTAAACTAACTAAAGAGAGTAAAAAGACTCTACTCATCTCCCCACTCCAGCATTCTATAAGCTATCTCTACATTTTGTCGATGCATGACGTCATAAAGATTGATGTCTTTATACTTTTTCATAGGTACCATGTCGATCACTTCATCTATCTCTACACCATCTTCAAGAAGCATAGAGACTTGATCTCTAAGGTCTTTTATGTAGTTATACGTCATGTCAAGAGCGTCAGGAGTCACCATGTCTCCATGCCCACCGACAATATACTTAGCATTTAAAGCACGAACTTCATCAAGAGCGTCTAAACACCCTTGTAATCCGCCATCACGGATTGAGGGGATTCTATCGTTAAAGACTAAATCTCCTACAAAAACTATTTTCTGGTCTGGTATGTAAACGTAAAGGTCACTGCTCGTATGAGCTTTTTGGTTTACACTTTTTATATGAACTTTTTTACCATTAAAATCTAGAGTTTTTTCATCCTCTACAAATAGAGTTGGATGCGTCTGTGTTGTTTTTTCATAAGCCTCTTTAGTAACTCTCATTTGCATTCTTGTCTTCTCTTCTATAGGAAGTTCTTCAAACTCTTTAGAGCCTATAATTGTTGCACCCGTAGTAACGTAGTAGCTATTTCCTAACCAGTGGTCATCATGTACATGTGTGTTGATAACATAAGATATAGGGAGGTTTTTTATTTTCTTCATTTTTTCGTATGCTTGGTGTGCATACGAAAATGTAGAACCACTATCTATCACAAGATAGCTGGTTCCCATATTAACAAAACAGGAGTTAGAGATATCTCCGTTGTTACGCTCGTCCATCACTTCTGAGTGCCCAAAGAAGCAGTGTGTTTTACCACTTACTACCTCTTGGGGTTGAAGTTTGTAATCAAAGGAGAGGAGAGAATTAACAAGTATAAAACTCAGTAATAGTGACTTCAAAGCGTAGCTCCTGTATTGTTAATGTCTAGAATAGGTAGTTTAATTCAAAACGGTATTCGTTGTATGAATCTTTATCACCACCAGCTTCACGCTCAGCTGCACTTACTAAACCAACACGAACTTTTGCATAGAAGTCAGGTGTAACTGTTTGACGGAAATCCATGTGAAGGATGTTACTATCAGCTTGATTTCCAGCAGCTTGTTTTGCTTCATCAAAGTCTTGCATAGCAAAACGAGCAAGTGCACTAAATCCTGGAACTAGACCAGCTTTTCCAAAGTCATAGTTAACTTCAGCAGCCATAGTTTTTGTACCTGCATACCAGTTATACTGAGCCATTGCACGAGTATATCCACCAGTTGGGAATCCACGCCATGGAGCTACGATATCCGCACCACTTCCAGCTACATGAGAGTAACCCACTTGTGCTTTTAGAGGACCATTTTTAAGTGTTAAACGAGCCATTGCAAGTTGAGCATCTAAAGAGTCTGCAGTAGCATATCCATTAGCACTTCCTGTTGTACCTGCTAAACCACCTTTAAGTGAAGCACCACCGACAGCACCACCACCATCATCCATTTGATGCATATAACGAACACCTGGAGTTAGAGTGTAACCATCTCCAAGAGCTATTTTATAGTTTAATTCACCTGTAAGTGATGACACAACACCTGGTACACCACCGTAAGTTACATCAATTTTAAGGTCTTTAACAGACTTGTTTCTAACATCTACTACGATAAGTGCATGATTTACATCTTTACCTGCAGCAGTAAAGTTTGCATATGATAAACCTTTATGTACAGCTGAGTCATCATTGTTACCCCAGCTATCTCCATTACCATCCTTGAATGTAATTACATCATGAAAAGTAGTGTGATCACGTAGCTTTTGTGCAGTGAAGTATGCTCCACGAACTCTTGTATCAGGAATTTCTTTTGTATCAACTACTAAACCTTCAAAAGTGTTAGGAATCATTTTTGTATCATTTGATTTAGTTAAGAATGATTCAAATATTTGACGACCAGCAATAACTTTTGTATCTGAAATTTTATACTGAACATTTGCTTCAGCTAGTACAGCCATAGAGTAATTTTGAGAATTTTTTACATTGTATCTACTGAATGTATCTTTACCAGCTTTAGTACTTCCAATGTCAGCTGCATCCACACGAAGCCCTGAAAATGGACTATCTGAGTAGTAAAGACCAGCCATTGCACTCACACCTTGATAAGATGCTGTTTGGTAACGCATACTACCACCGATACCAAATGCATGGTTGTCACCTCTTTTATTTAATACATCAATATCATCATTTTTCCAGTCCCACTTAAAAGAGTTCATTCTAAGTCTACCGTAGAATACACCCTCTTTGAACATATCAGAAATGCTATCAACACTTCCTGGAGTAACATTAGTCTTAACCATCATGTTGTTTTTAAGTTGGCGTTTTGGTTTTGCTTCATCAGCGCTTACAGTAGTAGAGAGTAGACATGCCGCAGCAGTCACTAAGCTTATGTGTAATTTTTTCATTTTCTTCCCTTTTTTTGAATAAATACGCTACAATTGAAGCGTTTAATTCTGTTATTATAACATATTTAGATGAAGATGGTAGCTGATTCCTACCATCTTGACTTTTTAGCTTAACAGCTTGTTGATCCCTTTACAGGACACCCACAATCATAATCAACTAAAGTAACGTTCCCTTCATTACTTACGTCAACCACTTTTTGTCTTTTAATATAGTCTCTTGTTACATCATACACAGGACGGATTTTATCTTTTTGAAGATTTT
>JAYEHI010000064.1:0-2915 GCA_034659455.1 Campylobacterota bacterium
CGTTTTTCTATGAGTTTAAAATGCTGCATACTCTCGTAGTCTATGAAGCTGATGGCATTTCCTGACTTTCCAGCTCTTGCTGTACGTCCTATTCTATGTATATAGTCAGCAGGTGAACGCGGTAGGTCGTAGTTTACTACACACTCTATGTCCTCTATGTCGAGTCCTCGAGCAGCTATGTCAGTTGCAAAAAGAACTTTTACTTTTCCCTCTTTAAACGCCATAAGTGTTGTGTTTCGCATATCTTGCTCTAAGTCGCCATTAAAAGATGCCGCTTCAAAACCATACTTGCGAAACTTCTCAGCTATGTTGTCAGTTGCGCGTTTATTTGCCATGAAGACAAGAGTAGAGTTAAACTTCTGCTCTTTAAGTAGATGACGAAGCAGTGGTCCGCGTTTATCACGGTCTACCTCTATGACTCTTTGATTTATTTTTTCTACAACTTGAGTCTCTTGCTCTAGTTTTACCTCTATCGCCTCTGTAGTTATCTTAGAAGCTATGTTTTGTACCTTTTGAGGATATGTCGCTGAGAACATAAGGTTTTGGCGTTTAGTTGGGATGGACTCCAGAACTAGGTCCAACTCTTCTAAGAACCCAAGGTCGAGCATCTTATCTGCTTCGTCAAGGATGAAGTGTTCTAAATGAGAAAGGTTCATCTGTTTTTTTCTTAGAACATCTAAAAAACGCCCACTCGTAGCTACTAATACATCACACCCTTGCTGGATATCATAGAGCTGCTCTCCTATACCCTCACCACCTATAAGGCTTACCATCTTTGGTATTTTGGGAAGATACTTACCAAACTCGCTAAACACAGAAGCTACTTGCAGAGTAAGCTCACGAGTTGGTGTGAGAACGAGTACCTTTATCTTCCCCTTTTTAGAGTTATCACGATTCTCACTCCAAGTCTGTAGCACGGGTAGAACAAATGCAGCACTCTTTCCGCTACCAGTTTGTGCTTGAGCTATGACATCTGAGTTTTGAAGTATAAGGGGGATAACTTTTTCCTGAATCTCTGTAGGGTTTTTATACCCTTTTTCTTCGAGTGCTTTTATGATTTTTGGTACGAGACCTAACTTCTTAAATGCCATATACTTCTCCGCTTGTTTTATAAATGCCACTTTACTATCTATTGGCTTTATAAAAGGTTTTAGAACTTATCATAAGTATAAAGTATAATATTTATAAGAATAAGGAAAGCTTAGTTTAAAAACTATACGATAAGATTATAAAATAATTAATATAAGGTATAAAAATGAAAAAAATAGTTACAACATCACTTCTTCTCGCTTCACTCACAGTATCGGCATTTGCTTACGATGCAAATAAGGCAAAAATGCATGACGCATTCTACTCCAACTTTACACAAAAAGCTTGTGCAAAATCAAAACTCTTTATAGATGCTCAAGAGACTATGGATATGTTAAATAAAAAAGAGAAATTTACTTTTTTAGATATCAGAACTAAAGGCGAGCATGCAGTTGTTTCTGTAGGTTTAGAGAACTCTCTTTTTATCCCACTAGAAGATCTTTTCAAAAAAGAGAACTTAGACAAACTACCAACAGATCAGACTATTGTTGTTGCTTGTCACTCAGGGACTAGAGGGATTTTATCAGTTGTTGGACTAAAACAGATAGGCTTCAAAAATGTCAGAGTCCTTAAGGGTGGTGTAGCGGCATTAGCCTTAGCTAACACTGTTAAAAATGCACCTCTAAAGTAGAGAGATTTTTTTCAAGAGCACTCGTTTGATAAGAGTGCCTCTTTTTATCGTTAACTCTACTTGAGATTTATTTTCATAACTTGCTAGAGAGCCATTTAGTGCTAAAAACATCTTACAATAATCTTCTTTAGTAAAATCGTAACACTCAAGTTCATTGATAGCAAGAACCTTATCACCTATCTCCACACCTGCCTTATGAGCTACAGACCCAGTAGCTAGAGCCGAAATATAAAGTTTTTCCTGCTCACTCCAGTACATAAAAAAACCAAAACTATCTCCAAACTCCTTCTCTATCGTCTCATGGAGTTTTCGTAGATAGAGCTGTTTTTTTCTAAAATCCAAAACAATATCGAAGTTTTTTAAAAAATCATTCCCTACAAGACTATGAGAGGTATCACTCAAACTAATGGGAAACTTTTTCACTCTTATACTCTTTGTGATGCTAAAGTCTTTCACTAAGAAACTCCTCTCTTTCAAATACTCTTGCGTCGCATTAAAAGAGCTCATAAAAAGGCCTCTTGTCTCTTTGTATTGATAATCCTTTTTACTAAATGCACCCGACTCATCAAGAACCGAAAGGGAGATAGCGTCATTTTTCCCAGTATCTATACCGAAAAGAACATTTCTAAAAGGAAGGTTTATCTCAAACTTTGCTCCACTCGCCCCATCAAAAACAAGTGGCATTTTTACATAGTTCTTGACACTAGGTAGAGTATCACTAAGTGTTATCTCTTGATTTGTGTAGTCTATGGAGACGACAAGAGAGTTTAAAAAGTTATAACCAAAAATCCCATCAAAACCAAGACACGAAAGAGGCAACTCTTTGCTAAAGTCAGATGCGACTACTACAAAATCGCAAAACTCTAACTCCCCTACCTCTAGTGATGGTAGTGTATAAAGATGAGCACTGCTATATTTTTCTTGTGAGTCATTTATCTCTATCTCTTGGAGCAGTTCCAAGGAGAGTTCACGAACTAAACGCGAAGGTACCACACTTAATGCCCCAGTGTCAAATAAAAACCTATAGCTTTTTTTTGCTATCTCAACCTCTATAATTGGGAGGTTTGCCACAAAATCAAAAGAGATTTTTTGAGTGAATTTTTTCTTTTGAACCTCCCCCACTTCAAGGAGACTCTTCTTCTTTTTAAAGTTAAACATTTGCAGTTTTTTCCATATTTTGATTATAACGTTTTAT
>JAYEHI010000065.1:0-2901 GCA_034659455.1 Campylobacterota bacterium
ATGAAACTCAACCAACTTAGTAGCTCCATGGGAGAAGATAAAGCATTTGAAGAGCTTACATGGCTTAGGGATGAGGGTCTTCATGGTGGAGGAAATAGATTTGAGTTTAGAGATGAAAAGCTTTTTAATGCGGCAAGTGTAAACGTATCTCAAGTGCACTATGACGAAATGCCCGCTAAAAATCTAAAATCCGCCACAGCAATTTCTACTATTATTCATCCTAGAAATCCTAATGTTCCCTCAGTTCATATTCACATCAGTCTCACTGAACTAAGAGATGGTTCTTCATACTGGCGTGTGATGGCAGACCTTAATCCAAGTATCTTTAGCGAGCACGATAAAAATGTCTTCGATGTAGCTCTTTGTAACCTCTCAGAAGAGCTCTACGAAGAAGCGACTCTTCAAGGAGATAAATACTTTTACATTCCAGCACTCAAGAGACACCGTGGTGTTTCACACTTCTACATGGAGGAGTATAATAGCGGTGACAACAAGAAAGACTTTGAATTTGCCAACTCTTTTGGAGAGGGCGTCATTGATACCTATATTCAAATCATCACAGACGCTTTAAACACACGAGCTTCATGCTCCTCTAGAGATATAAGAGCACAGTTGGAGTACCATACACTCTACCTTTTTCAAGTTTTAACACTCGATCGTGGAACGACATCGGGACTTCTGGTTCACAACCAAAATGATTTAGGAATAATGGGCTCTCTTCCAGCCTACATAGATAAAAACCTTCTTCTTTCATGGGCACAAAATGTTCACTCGCCACAAGATGAGCTCGTTAGTGCACTTGCAAGTGTCATCAGCATCGAGGGGAGAATCAACGAGCCTACAAAAATGCAGTTGGCTGAAGTTGTACGAAGCCACTATAAAAAATATCCTGATGCTTTAGATATGCAAGCGAGTGGAAATAGCGTTCCATCAACAGTAGCAAACCACTCTAAGTCTTAGTCTAAGTATTTTGCTACCTTTTGAATCTCTTCTAGGAGCTCTTCTTTTGTTTGAAATGTAAGTGTAGTTCTCTCTTTTACGTCTTCGTTTAAAGGTGTAAAGTCAAACACTAACACCCAATGAACTATCTCTATTTTAGAGCCATAAAGCTCTTCCCACTCTAGACTCATTTCAGCAACTTCGCCTTGCATATTTACTACTACCGCTGGATAGAGTCTGGTTATTTTACTGAGGTCTAAATCGCCTTTACTTGATTTATAAATCATTTTCTTCCTTGTTTAAGCTTCTATTCATCTCTCCGCTTTTCATCTTTAAAAAAGCTAATAAGCCGAATGTTATGCCTACAACTATCGAGACAACACCCCAAAAATCATCTCTCTGCCAAGCCATAATAATCCAGCATATATCTGCAAAAAGATAGACAGCAACTGCCTCATAAATTTTCCCTTTATATGTCAGAAATGCCCCTATATTTAAAAGTATACCACCTAGAACTGCGAAGCTTATCATGAAATTTCCTCTATGTTTTGTTTTTTTATAACCCAGACATAGTACACACCACCTACAAGAAACATCATACCTATTATCATAGCTATACTCTCTAGCGAGTATGAAGCACTTGCCAAATAACCAATCATAAAAGACGTAAATGCCGCTGAACTTAAAAATAGCATATCATTGTAAGCGACTATGCGACCGTAGTACTTCTCCTCTATATTTTTTTGAAGAAGCGTATAGGAGTAGGACCAAAGAGTAGTAGTAAAAAATCCAACTATAACACTTGCCATAAGTGAAAGATAGAAGTCGTGCATCATATATGCCCATATCCACACAGCTACTCCCTGAGCTATAAAAATGTAAAAAATTCGTCTACTGTTTATCCATTTTCCTAATACGATAGGACCAATTACAAGCCCAATGGCTCTCGCTGAATGTAAAAGTCCTAATGCCAATGAGGTAGCGATGATGGAAGCATAATAGTGATCGACCATTAGAGCGACAAGTGCATCAAATGCCGTTAATCCAACAAAAGCATGAACTATCATAAGGTGGAGTGCTTTTGGCATTTTTTTTATGTATGAAAATGTATCTTTCATCATAAAAACTAATGATTCTTTCGTTTGAGACAGTTTTACATCTAACTCTGTTTTAAAGAGTAGAACAAAAGAGACTACAAACATAGAGGCATCAAGTACAAACGCCACTTTCACGCCAAGAGCATAAACTACAAAACCACTAATTGCCATACCTAAAGTATAAGAAAGAGACCATATAATAGAGTGAAGTTCATTCGCTTTTTGTAGTTTTTGACCATCAAGTATTTTAGGTAAAAGAGACATCTCAGTTGTAAAATAAAAAGAGGCTGCCGCCATCTTTAAAAATATTAATACATAAAGCAACCAAAGGTCAGAAACACTGTTTATCAAAATAAGAAAAAATGTAGCAAATATCTCTATAGTAATCAAAAAAAGCATCCACTTTTTTGGAGCAAAACTATCTATAATAGAGCCAGAAAAAGGAGCCTGCACTACTCCAGCTAAAAAATGAAGCATAGCGACAAAGGCGATAACTTCTACATTTACACTCATCTCTATAAGTAGTGTATATATCGCTACATTAGAAAACCAAGCACCAAAGTAGGCGATAAGTTGGATAAATGACAATCTTCTTAATACTTTTTGCTCTTTTAATAGACTCATATACTCTTTCATAAGTGGAAGATTAGCATAAGAATCCCCATAAAAAGAAAAAATGTGAAATTTGTGTTAAAGTTATTTTTTTATATGCCGATATACTGTTTAATAACTATATTTAGACAAAGGAGCAAGTCATGGATGGCATAGCAAATGTTGCAAGACAACAACAATCACAAGTAAGTTCAACTGAAACTCAAGGAAGAGCTGAAATACAACAGCAAGCACAACAGGTAAAAGCACCTAA
>JAYEHI010000066.1:0-2897 GCA_034659455.1 Campylobacterota bacterium
TCCTTGGAGTAGAAAATTATTTAAACCAACATAACAACATGTATAACGATCATCTATGGGAACTATTTGAAGATATTAGTGCCGAACACATACATAGAAATTAAAACATAACAAAGCAGAGTAGCCAGTTCATAATTGGAGTCAAACTATTTCCCAGTTAGCTATATTTTTTGAGGGAAGACTAGATGAGTATTTGGAGTTGTAACTAGCTGACACAAAATTTTTTACGCTCTCTAGAATCAACAAACTTCGTAAGTCTGCTTAGTAATTTTCGTAAATGACAGAATCACAAAAAGAATTCTTATACTCTACTTTTGATTTACTTCCACTCAGAGAAGTAAATATTTCCTTACTTCACACTTTTAAATGTGACATAAATTCAGATTTAACTTCTAACAAGAACTTTTGTGAATGAAATCAATTCACCTAAGACATTTTATTAATTTCTACTTGGATGTTCTAAAACAACTTCTCTAACTGCTTCACTCTCATCTTTACTTAATCTCTCAAGTATATCCATAGGTGTTCTTGGATTTTTTGCAACTGCAGCTCTCACATTCTCATCTGCATCTTTACTCATTTTATCGAGTGTTTCAAGTGGGATATTTGGATTTACTGATACTGATATACGTACAAAAACATCTTCGTTTGTACTTAGTTTATTGATAACGTCTATAGGTGTGTTTGGGTTTCCAGCTACCCAAGAGACAGTTAAAGAGTCTTCACTTAACATAACTAAAGTCTCAACAGGAGTGTTTGGATGCTCCGCTACAAACTCACGTACAAGCTCACTTGGATCTTTGGCTAATTCTACCAATGTTTGTGTAGACGTATTAGCGTGTGCAGCGACTCTTGCTCTGATAAACTGATCTTCATCCTGACTTAGTCTCTCTAGTGTTTCTACAGATGCATTTTCATCTTGAATTAACTGTAATGCTTCTAAATTCATTATATATTACCTCTATCATTTGATTAATTATGTGAATTGTAGCCTTAATATCTTAAATAGTTTTTAAGTCCTACAAAATAGGGATTTAAGTCAATTTATACTATACTAAAGTTCATAATATTTTATAAGGAATATATACTTTATGGACAGACCTATCACTATAAATTTTAAACTAACACCATCACAAAAAGAGACTATTGCCTTAAGAGCTTCAGAAAATGGCTTTGATGATATCGTTTCATATGTGAAAGTAGTTGCACTAAAAACTCAAGCCTTTATTCTTACGACTATAGACCAAACAACTAGTGAAGCATCTGTTGAACTTGAGTTTAAAGTAACTGAGGCTCAAAAAGCCAAAATAGAAGAGAACTTAAAAGCGAGTAGTTGTGCGGATCTTTCAAGCTACTTAGTATATGTCGCTCTTTATGGAGTTGTTACCTCAGTTGTTGAAGTTCGCTCAACTGGTAACCTAGACACAATGCTTCAGCGTATTGCAGCGAGTCGATAGTTAGTAGATATGCCTATAAAAGTACAAGAACATATGAATGTAAAAGATAAACCAAAGATGTACATTGTCTCCATCCTTAGTGAGAACCACATCCCATGGGTATTTTGCATGCAGATACTTACAGAGATATTTCACAGATCAGATGAGGATGCTCTACTCATTACAGAGGAGATTCAAGCTAATGGCGAAGGCTTTTGTGGAATATATATGTTTGAAATAGCAGAAACAAAAGCAGTCTTAGTCGAAAAGTTGGCTGAGAAAGAGAACTTCTCAGTAAGCTGTCTTATCGAAAAGGCCTAATCCTTAGCAGCGGGATCTAAGTGAGCTATCGCTTCTAGTGCTTGATCGAACTGCTCAAGTGTTAAAACAAATGTATGTACACCAGCTTCCATCAGATCACCTATTCTCTCTTCATCTTTTGGTAAAACTAAACTCACAAACTCTTGTTGGGGTTTCATCTCTTTTAACTGTTTCATAAGTGTTATACCCTCTTCTACATCTACACTCATATCATTAACGATAACATCATATTTATTTTTATAGATAAGTTTCAGTGCTTTTTGCTCACCCAGTACCATCTCAACCTTTTCAAAAAAAGAGTCAAAAGCTTGAGTCTCATAGTTAAACTCACTATTCTCCTCTTTTATAAAAAGTATATTGCTATTTTTATTCATTTTTTTCCTTTTAAATCTTTTTCTTAGAGTTCATAAACTCTTTAGAGAACTCTATCCCTTTTTGCTTAAACTTTTGAGCTATATCAGGAGTATATACTTCATCCGCCGTCTCTGAAAACAGCTTTACCCAGCGTGCAAAACTCTCTCTTTTTATAAGGGGCATTTTTACATGAGCTCCTACAAAGTTTCCATAGTATGTATCTTCACCGAGGATTTTAGCCAACCAAAAATCGGCAAGAAGCTCTATATGGTCTATCCACTCTTCGTTTGTTATGTCATCGCCTAGCTCATGTATAAAGTAGTGACCTAGCAGCTCATCTTCTATCGCTTTTTCATAAAATGAGGTCATTAAAACTCTTAGATTTTCTCTAGTTATATTGCTTTGAAGTTCTATCTTTCATCCTTTATGATGATTTTTTGAAATGAAATTATAGCAAAAAAGCTCTTTAACTAGAAGTTTTTCTTAGTATTAGCATAGGATGGGAAACTACTACTGCTATGCCATTTGTGGTTTAAAACTACAAATGTAAAATCCCACTATGACTCTTAATAACCTAACACTTCAAACTCCTTATCTAAACTTAGATAAAGAGTTCTATGACTTAAACGATATTCAACCACTCGATGAGCCCTATCTCATAAGCTTTAATCCTAAAGCAGCCAAACTCATAGACCTTGACAAAGAGACTCTTCATGACCCTCTTTTTGTAGAACTTCTCAATGGGAACTTTACTCCAAAAGGCTCTACCTCATTTTCCATGTGTTA